>SCVN01000002.1 GCA_004296885.1 Nitrospirota bacterium
CCTTGAACAGTTTCCGGTAGCCGGGAATTTTCTTCATCTTGGCGACCATCTCGTCATGATTGGCAAAGCCATGCTCGACGGGGTTGACAAGCGGCCCGACCGACTGCTCCTCCAACGTGGCGGCCCGGCCATCCCAGAACTGGGCCTTGCTGAACAGCCGGTTGAGCGACGCGGGCGCGCTGCGGCCTCCCTTGAGCCCGTGGATGCCGGCCGACACCGGCTTGCCGTCCGTGAAGGCGAATTGCGCCATGTGGCAGCTGGCGCAGGCGATCGTATTGTTTTTCGACAAGCGCTTGTCGAAAAACAGGAGCCGTCCCAACTCGATCTTGCCCTTCGTCAGGGGATTGTCGGCCGGGATGACGATGGCGCTCTCGTCCAGACCGAAGGGGAGCTGCAACTTGTAGTTCCCCGTGGCGGGCGATACGGCCCCGCGCGCCGCGTCGGACGGGAGCGCGCTGCCTGGCCCCAGCGCCGTCAACAAACATGCGGACAACAGGATCATCAACGGTTTGAATTTCATTGCGAACCTCCTTCCCAAATCCTGCAACAGGCCATGTGATGTTCGACACATGCCGCGCAATCGTTCAGCGGCATCGGGCGCATACTCCTTCGACGACTAGGCGCACCTCCTCGACCTGGTAGCGCTTAAGACTCTTGCGCACACGATCGGCCGTCATCAGCGCATAGGGCATGTCTTCCACGTTCCCGCACCGCAGACACTTGAAGTGGTGATGCTGAGACACGTTGGGGTCCACGCGTGTCTTGTCCTGCTGGATCAGCACTTCCTGGAGCATGCCGGCCTTCACCAGCGTCTTGATCGTGTTATAGACCGTGGCGCGGGAGATATAGGGAAAGCGCTTGTGGACCTTGCGATAGACCTCGTCGGGCGAGGGGTGATCCGTATTGCCCTGGAGAAATTCCAGGACGGCCGCCCGCTGGGCCGTGACCTTGACGGATTTTTCGATGAGATGTTGGGCCGGCGTCTTCATGGTGATTAGACTAATTCTAACTTAAGAATTTGTCAAGTCATGCGGCGAGCCCTGGGCGCATGCGCCAAAACACGGCGCTTACTTCTTGCGCACGAGAATGCGGAGGGGGGTTCCGAGGAAGTCGTATTGTTCCCGCAGGCGGTTTTCCAGGAACCGGAGGTAGTTTTTAGTCACGTCGTCCGGGTGGCCCACGAAGAGCGCGAAGGCCGGCGGTTTCGTCGCCACTTGGGTCATGAAGACGGATTTGATCGCCTTGCTGGGCTTGCCCTTGCGGACCGGGAGGGGATTCTCTTCCAGAATGGCTTGCAGGAACTTGTTCAGCGGTCCGGTGGGCACGCGGACCGTGAAAGCATTGACCACCCGATCGATCAGCCGGAAGATCTCGCGCACCGAGTCCGGCTTCATGGCCGAGCCGTACAGCACCGGCGCCCAGGGCAGGAACGGGAACTTCCGCTGGAGTTCGGCCTCGTATTCCTGGCGGGCCTCCGGGTCGCTCTCGCGCAGGTCCCACTTGTTGACCACCAGGATGCAGGCGCGGCCTTGCTTCAGGGCGAGCCCGGCGATCTTCGTATCCTGTTCGGTGATGCCCTCGACCGCATCCAGCAGCAGGACGGCGATGTCCGACCGGCCCATGGCTTTCAGAGCCCGGGCCACGCTGAAGCCTTCGATGCCCCGTTCGATCTTGCCGCGGCGCCGGATGCCGGCCGTGTCGGTGAAGACGTACTTGCGGTCCTGATAGGTCACGAGCGTATCGATCGGATCGCGCGTGGTGCCGGCTACGGCGCTGACCAGGACCCGATCTTCCCCGAGGAGGCTGTTCACCAGCGTGGATTTGCCGACATTGGGGCGGCCCACCACGGCGATGCGCGGCAGGTTCGCCGGGCTCTGGTCGGTTTCCCCTTCCGGCAGCAGGTGATGGAAGGCATCGAGCAAGTCATCCACCCCGATGCCGTGCTCGGCCGAGACCGGGAAGAACTGGCCCTGTCCGATCTTGTAGAAGTCGGCCATCAGAGCCTCGGCTTTGAGCGTGTCGATCTTATTGATCGCGTAGAACACCGGCTTGTTGATGCCGCGCAGAAGGGTGACCACTTCCTCGTCCGGAGGCGTCAGACCCGCGCGCCCATCCATCACGAAGATCAGGATGTCCGCTTCCGCGATCGCGATCTGCGATTGGCGCTTGATCAGGGCCAACATGCCGTCGGCGGCAGCCGGGTCCAGTCCGCCCGTATCCACGAGGCGGAACGGCCGGCCCCGGTAGGTCCCGTCGGCGTAGTTGCGGTCGCGGGTCACGCCCGGCACGTCGTCCACGATCGCGGGCTTCCCGCCCAGGATGCGGTTGAACAGCGTGGACTTGCCCACGTTGGGCCGGCCGATGATGGCGATCAATGGTGCAGACATGGCAACGGACCGTACCACAGGGGTTTCGACAAAGACAAGAAACGTAGGAGGGGGCAGCGTATAATAAAGGCGGTTGAGGCCTCGGGCGATTCATTGCCGGTGTGCGAGGAAGTGCCATGAAGCCACGGATCAGAATCATGCTGGGCCTGGTGTTGTTCGCAGGGCTGTCGAGCGGCTGCGCGTCGGAGTTGTACAATGCGGCGGAGCGGGGCGATCTCAAGGCCGTTCAGACCCTGGTGGGTCAGGGGGCGGTCATTAACGAGGCATCGGGTATTGACGGAGAGGTGCCGCTGGTCGGGGCGGCGCAAAACGGCAAGATGGAAGTCGTGCAGTTCCTGCTCAGCCACGGTGCAGATGTGAATAAGGCCGATGACTTTGAACGGACCGCCCTACATGCTGCGGCTGCCGGTGGACATCTCTCGATTGTGCAGCTGTTGCTGGAGCGAGGAGCCAACGTCAACAGTCAGAATCGCTTCAAGTTTACTCCCTTGTCCTCGGCAGCTTCAGCAGGCCATGCACAAGTCGTGAAGTTATTGCTCGATCGAGGGGCGGACGTCTCGATACCCGATTACTGGGGTACGCAGCCTCTCTGGTGGGCGGTGAGAGGCAATGGGAATGCCGAGATCGTGCAAATGCTGTTGGAGCATGGCGCAGATCCGGGCGTCAAAGGCAGGGAAATCGATATCATGCAGGACTGGCGCCCTCCCTTGACGGTCGCGCAGGAGAAGGGCAATACCAGGGTTATCCGGCTGCTTCAACAGGCCGAGGCTCGGCTATTGGGAGCGGCCGATGCCCCGTCGGTGCCCACTGCGGCGCCCGCGTCACCCGCACCAGCAGCCGTCCCGGCGAGCGACGTGGACCAGCCGCCGGCTGTACGTGCGAAGCCCAGGGAGAACGCCTACGCAGTCGTCATCGGCATCGATACCTATCGCAATAAGCTTCCGAAGGCCGACTATGCCTCCCATGATGCCGAGATTATGGGTACCTATCTGACGAACGTCATGGGTTATGAGGAGGAGAACGTGGCGGTGCTGCTCAATGACCGAGCCGCCAAGACCGACTTGGAAAAGTACATCGAACATTGGCTGCCCAAGCGAGTCGAGCCGGGGGCCTCAGTGTTCATTTATTTTTCCGGGCACGGCGCGCCCAATCCCAAGACCGGTGATGCCTACCTGGTGCCCTACGACGGAGATCCGGCCTTTGTGGACGCGACCGGCTACCCCTTGAAGCGGCTCTACGACCAGGTGGGCAAGCTCCAAGCCAAGGAAATCGTCGTCATGTTGGATTCTTGTTTCTCCGGCGCGGGCGGCCGATCGGTGATCGCCAAAGGGATGAGGCCGATGGTCCTCTCGGTGGAGAATCCGGTCCTGGCCGGAGGCAAGACGGTCGTGCTGGCGGCCAGCCAGGGCGATCAGGTCTCCAGCACCTATGACCAGAAAGGCCACGGACTCCTGACCTATTTCTTCCTCAAAGGGTTGCAAGGGGAGGCCGATCGAAACAAGGACGGGTCGGTGGATCTGGCCGAGCTCTTCAGCTATCTGAAGCCGCAGGTGGAACGGAAGGCCAGGCGGGACTTCAACAACGAACAGACCCCGCAGCTCCTCGGGAGCCCCGAGCTCTTAAGGCGAGGCGTCCGCCTGGTCGAACGGGCCGGGCCGTAACGTATGCTCTTGCTGCAATGACTTCTCACCCCTCACCCCTCGCCCCTCACGTCTTCGATTGGGATGCCGTGGACGACGTCCTGCTGGACATGGACGGGACGTTGCTCGACCGGCATTTCGACAATTTCTTTTTCGAAGAAGAATTGCCGCGACGCTATGCGGCCAGGCATGGGCTCCCGTTCGCGGAGGCCCTGGCGAAGCTGCTCGCCATGTACCGGTCGGTCGAAACGGAGCTGGCCTGGACGGACCTCCATTATTGGTCCCGGCTGCTGGACATGGATCTGGTGGCGCTGACCAAAGAGTTCGACCATTTGATTCGCTTTCTGCCGGATGCGGAAGACTTTCTCGCCCACCTGCGCGAGCAGGGCAAGCGCGTCCATATCGTCACGAACGCCCATGCAAGCGGGATTGCGATCAAGGCCGCCAAAACCGGCGTAGACCGACACGTGGAACGGATCGTCAATGCCTTCGAGGTCGGCTACCTGAAGATGCGGCCGGAATACTGGCCCGTCTGCCGGCAACTCATCGGCTTCGATCCCGCCCGGTCCCTCTATATCGACGACGACGAATCCTGTTTGGCCGCCGCGCAAGCCTTCGGGATCGGCCACATCGTCCACCGCTCCACGTCCAGCTCGCAGCTCCCGCCCCAACCGTCGTCCCGTCACCGGTCCATCGAGACGTTTCATGTGCTGATGAACCGAGGCCTCCCGCGCTAGCCCTCATGAATGATGCGGGCTAGGAAGAGGCATCCAATAGGTCGCGGACTTTGTGGAGGAGCGTCTGGGGCGGCATGGGTTTGGGCAGAAACGCCGCCTGCGCGTCGTGGATGCCTTGGTGTAGGTTTTGATCTTCGGTGTAGCCGGACATGTATAAAACCTTGAGCTCTCGACGGGCCGACGTCAATCGGCGTGCCAGCGCGTGACCGCTCATCTCGGGCATGACGAGGTCGGTCAGGAGGAGGTGAATCGGACCGGCATGTTGTCCGGCGAGCGCCAAGGCTTCCGCCCCGTTCTTCGCTTCCAGCACCCGGTAGCCCTGCTCTTCCAGCACTTCGCGAACCAGTGCACGGACGGTTGGTTCGTCCTCGGCCAGAAGAATGGTTTCGGAACCGCGGGTCGATCGGTGTGACGGCTCCGAGGGTAACGATGGTTCCGGTGCTTGCGCCACCTGCGGAAGGCAGACCGTAAACGTGGCGCCCTGACCCGGCTCGCTGGATGCCCAGATGGCTCCGCCGCTTTGCGCCACGATCCCATAGACCGTCGCGAGCCCAAGCCCGGTTCCTTTCCCCACGTCCTTCGTCGTGAAGAATGGCTCAAACAGGTGGGCCAAGGTGGCCTTGTCCATGCCCTGGCCGGTATCGGTGACGATCAGCTGCGCGTAGACGCCGGACGGAAGGTTGGAAGGCTTGCCGGCGTCGCCCTGGTCGAAGGTCGCGTTCACGGTTGCGATCGTCAGCCGGCCTCCGTTCGGCATGGAATCCCGTGCGTTGAGAGCCAGGTTCATGATGACTTGCTCGATCTGACCGGGATCCGCCTTAACCGGGCCGAGGTCCTGGCTCAAGGCCGGCACCAACTCGATATGTTCGCCGATCAGTCGTCGGAGGATCGGGTCCATGGCGAGTATGGAGTCGTTGAGGCACAACACCTTGGGTTCCAGCACCTGCCGCCGGCTGAACGCCAGCAACTGTCGGGTCAGCGACGTGGCCCGGTCGGAGGCCGTCTTAATGTCGCGGACATACCGGCTCAGCGGGTCCTGGAGCTCAATCCGGCACCGGATGAGGTCGCTGCACCCGCCGATCACGGTCAACAAATTATTGAAGTCATGTGCAATGCCGCCGGCCAGCCGCCCGACCGCCTCCATCTTCTGCGCCTGGCGCAGCTCTTCCTCGAGACGCTTGCGGTCGGTGATGTCCTCGGACAGACCCAGCAGATAGCGGGGCACACCCTGCTCATCCAGGATGGGAATCTTTTTGGTATGCAACAGTCTCTGGCCCTTATCCTTGGTTTGGATCGGTTCTTCCGGAATGTCCAAGAGTCGACCGTCAGCCAAGACTGCCCGATCCATGGCCGTGAAGAAATCGGCTTGCTCTTTCGTGAAGAAGTCGTAGTCGCTCTTCCCGATCAAATCCCCACGCAAGTAGCCGATCAAGTCCTCGCCGGCCTTGTTAAACAGTACGAACCGCAGATCCTGAGCGTCCTTCACAAAAACCATGCCGGGAATGTTCTCGACGATTGAGTTGAGGAAAGCCTGGAGCTGGCGCAGGGCTCCTTCCGCTTGCTTGCGTCCGGTGACGTCTTCCTGAACGCACACCCAGTACGTCTTGTTTGATATTGCCAGGGCGGTGATGCGGGCAAACGTCGTAAAAGGCGTGCCGTCCTTCTTGCGGTTGCCGAATTCGCCGGACCAGACCCCCCGCGCCTTCAGTTGCTCGACCACGTCGCCGACGATCCGCGAGTTTTCGTCCGGGGGATAGGCGTTCAGAGCCGTGACGTGTTGGCCGATCAGCTCGCCTTGTCGGTATCCGAACATGGCATCCTCGGCCGGATTGGTGTAACGGATAAACCCCTGTTCGTCGGATAGGCTGACGCCTTCCGCCATGCTCTCCAGCACGCGAGATTGCATTGTGAGCGCTTCTTCCGCCCGCTTGCGTTCGGTGATGTCGAAACAGGCACCGATAAACCCCGTGAAGCTTCCCTCCAAGTCGTGGAAGGGGCCTCCATAATCGGTAATGTACCGGTATTCGCCGTCATAACGGCGCAGCCGATACTCCAGGATGAACGGTTCACGGGCGTGAAATGCTTTCAGGTAGTGTGTAATGCATCGGTCCACGTCATCGGGATGCACGCCTTCGGCCCAGCCGTTCCCCAGTTCCTGTTCCAGCGTTCGACCCGTGAAGGTCAGCCAGGTGTTGTTGAAATAGTCGCACTTCGCGTCCACGCCCGAGCGCCATATCATCGCCGGGAAATTTTGGAGGATGCCGAGATAGAAATCACGCGATCGGGCGAGCAGTTTCTCCGCCCGCTTGCGTTCGGTGATGTCGCGCACGAACGCGCAGTGGTACTCGCGTCCCTCGAAGGAGAGGTATTTGACGTTGATCTCGATCGGGATGCGCCGGCCGTCCTTGGCGCGATGGGAGGTTTCGAATACCGCTCCCCCTTTTTCCTTGGTAGCGGCCCAGTAGGCCGGCCACATGTCCGTGTGGAAATCGGGGTTGATGTCGTGCACGGTCATGCGACACAATTCATCTTTGGAGTAACCCAGCATGACGCTGGCCGCTTCGTTGACCTCCATGATCTCGGCGTGCGGGTTGACCCAGTAAATTGCGTCACTGGCCTGCTCGATCGTAAATCGGGCCAGCCGCAAATCTTCGTCGGCTTGCTTGCGCTCGGTGAGGTGGCGATCGCGCTCGATTTCCAGGGCGATGCGCTGACCGAAAATGCGCAGGACCTCTTGATCCTCCTCGCTGAACTCCCGCGGTTTGTCGTCCAGAAGGCACGTGACCGCGACGACACGGTGATCGTTGGCCAAGGCGGGGAAGCCGCAATAGGCGTAAGCGTCATGCTCCTGGAGAAAAGTCGCCTGTGGGAATCGCTCCATGACGCGGTCGAAGATTTGCACGTCCCTGGTGCGCTCGACAGTGGCGCAGGGCGTGACGGCCAGCGGACAATGTCCCGCATCCGTCATGACCTGGCCGTTGATATAGACGGCCTTGAAGTACAATTCTTCCCCGACGATTTCCGATAAACAGACCACGCGCACGTCGAACGACTCGCCGATCATGCGCGCGGCCTGCGCGAAGACCTCCAAAGGATCCCCGGACAGGGTCATGCCGAGCGCATAGAGCGTTTGCAAGTGCGCGAGGTGCTTGGTCTTCTGCGAGGCGGCGGTGCGAGATGCCTGCGGCTTGCGCACTGCGGGGCGGGGTGAGCGTTTGGTCACGGAGGGGCGTTTCTTCCTGCTCATAGGAACTGGTGCGGCAAAATGAAGGCCGTAGCCTAACAGGCGATCACCGATATGTCCAGTTGGCCGCAATTGGCCTTCATGGTTCGTCTATGTTAGATTCGCGTCGCAACAACAGTCTGAAAGTCGGCAAGTCTTAACGTCATAAAGTCTGTCGGACTTGAAGATTTTTAGACTTTATGACTTTTGGACGTTCTTGATTCATGAGCAAAACCTACGACCATCGGGCGATCGAAGCCAAGTGGCAGGCTTACTGGGAAATGCACCGGACGTTCCGCGTCACGGAGGAGCCGGGCAAGCCCAAGTTTTACTGCCTCGACATGTTCCCTTACCCCTCCGGCTCAGGCCTGCACGTCGGTCACCTGGAGGGGTACACCGCCACGGACATCGTCTCCCGCTACAAACGGATGAAGGGCTTTAACGTCCTGCACCCGATGGGCTGGGACGCCTTCGGCCTGCCGGCGGAGCAGTATGCCGTGAAGACCGGCATCCATCCGGCCACCACGACGGCCCAGAACATCGCCACCTTCCGGCGCCAGATGAAACGCGCGGGGCTGTCATACGATTGGGAACGCGAGTTCAGCACGACCGATCCGGATTATTACCGTTGGACCCAGTGGATCTTTCTGAAACTCTTCGAGCGGGGCCTGGCCTATGTGGCGGAAGTGCCGGTCAACTGGTGCCCGGCCCTGGGGACCGTCCTGGCCAACGAAGAGATCGTGGACGGGAAGAGCGAGGTCGGCGGCTTCGAGGTTGTCCGCAAACCCATGCGCCAGTGGGTATTGAAGATCACGGCCTATGCGGACCGGCTGTTGGACGACCTGAAGCTGGTGGATTGGCCGACCAGCACGTTGGAAATGCAGAAAAACTGGATCGGTCGCTCGATCGGCGCCGAAGTAGAGTTTCCCCTGGCCGGGGTCAATGGCAACTTGCGCATCTTCACCACCAGACCGGACACTCTTTTCGGTGCCACGTATATGGTGTTGGCGCCCGAACATCCGCTGGTGGAGGCGGTGACGACGGCCGAGCATCGCTCCGAGGTCACGGCCTATCGGGAGGCTGCGGCGCGCAAGAGTGACCTGCAACGGCAGGAATTGGAGAAGGAGAAGACCGGCTGCTTCACGGGCGGCTATGCGATCAACCCTGTGAACGGGGAGCGGCTGCCCGTCTGGATCGCCGACTACGTGCTGATGAGCTACGGCACCGGCGCCATCATGGCGGTGCCGGCCCATGACGAACGGGACTGGCAGTTCGCCCGCACCTATCGGTTGCCGATCCGGGAGGTCATCGCCGGAGGGAACGTCGAACAGGAAGTGTTCGTGGACACGGGGCGTGGGATCGTCGTCAATTCCACCACGCCTGACGGGTCCTTCTCGATCAATGGTCTCCTGCCCGCCGACGCGATGCCGAAGATCACCGCCTGGCTGGAGTCTTCGGGCAAGGGCCGCAAGGCCGTCAACTACAAGCTGCGCGACTGGCTTTTCGCGCGGCAGCGCTATTGGGGCGAACCCTTTCCCATTGTCTGGGTGGACGGAGAACCTCGCCCCCTTCCGGAGGACCAATTGCCGCTGCGGCTGCCCGAATCCACGACCTTCAAACCGTCGGGGACCGGCGAGAGCCCGCTCGCCAACCTGACCGACTGGCTCGCCACCCTCGATCCGGCCTCGGGCAAGCCGGCCCGCCGCGAGACCAACACCATGCCCCAGTGGGCCGGCTCTTGCTGGTACTACCTGCGCTTCATCGATCCGAAGAACCAGAGCCGGTTGGTGGACCAGGCCAAGGAACGGTACTGGATGCCCGTGGACCTCTACATCGGCGGGAGCGAGCACGCGGTCCTGCACCTGCTTTACTCGCGCTTCTGGCACAAAGTGCTCCACGACATCGGCGTGGTGAGTACTCCGGAGCCGTTCAAGAAGCTGGTCCACCAGGGGACCGTGTTGGGCGAAGACAACCAGAAGATGTCCAAGTCGCGCGGCAACGTCGTGAACCCGGACGACATGATGGACCAGTTCGGGGCGGACGCCGTGCGTCTCTATGAAATGTTCATGGGGCCCTTGGAAGCGGCCAAGCCTTGGAGCAGCAGGGGCGTCGAAGGCATCACGCGCTTTCTGGACCGGGTCTGGCGGCTGGCGATGGACGAGGAGGGGCATCTGAGCAAGGCCGTCACCGGAGCCGAGCCGGCGCCGGATCAGCTGCGGGTGCTCCATCAGACGATCAAGAAAGTGACCGAGGATATCGACGCGCTGCGGTTCAACACGGCAATCGCGCAAATGATGGTCTTCACCAACGAGATGACCAAGCTCGAGCAGCGGCCGCGGGCTCTGTTGGAGCCGTTCCTCCTCTTGCTGGCGCCCTTCGCCCCGCATCTGGCCGAGGAATTGTGGGAACGGCTGAGCAAGCAACCCAGCGTCTCCGAGCAGCCCTGGCCGGCCTATGATCCGGCCCTGGTCGTGAGCGAGCGGTTGGAAATTCCCCTCCAGGTGAACGGGAAGCTGCGGAGCAAGATCGAGGTCGCGGCGGATGCCAGCGAGGCGGAGATCGTCGCACTGGCGCAGCAGGACCAAAAGCTCGTCGAGTGGCTTCAGGGCAAACCGCCGCGCAAAGTGATTTATGTGCCGAAGAAGCTCGTCAATTTCGTCGTCTAGTCAGCCGACGAACCGTGAAAAGTGAAAGGTCAACAGTGAAAGGTCTGGTAGGAAGTCGGCTCAGGGTGCCATTCGCTCTTTACTTTTCACTGTTCACTTTTTACTTTTTACCGTTCACGGCCGGTTGCGGCTATCAGTTCCGGGTGGAAGGGGCGGGGCCGGTCGTGGGCGGGAAGCCGTCCTCCGCCCAGACCGACAAAACCGATAAGCCAAAGGGGCCGACGCCGAAGCTGGCCATCGCTCCGTTCGACAACCATACCTTCGAACCGAACCTCGAACAGAAGTTCACCGCCTACACGAGGCACGAATTTTCCGCGGGCGGCGGGGTGGAGGTCGTCAACGACAAGGTCGCCGCCGATCTGTTTATGAAAGCACAGATCGTCAACGTCGTCACCCCCTCGCTCAGCTTCAACCAGAACGCCACCTTCGAGCAACGGGTGACGGTGACCGTCAAGGCCACAGTGCAGGATCTTCGCCAAGGGAAAGAAATCTGGACGCAGCAATCCATCGGGGCCGGCGAGTTCTTCCTGACGAACGATTTGCAGTTCAACCGTGTGCTCCAAAACCGGGCGCTGGAACAGGCGGGCCGACAGATCGCGGCGGATCTGGCCACGCGCTTCCTGGCCCGCTTGGACAATGGCCCCACGAAGGCCTCCTCAAATCCGGCAACTCCGCCGGCCGCCCGTCCCGACGCCAAATAGGGAACACCGAGGGCTCACGTGCGACTCCAGGACATCGTTTCCACCATCGCGAAAGACGGGGCGGCGCCCCTCTATCTGGTCACCGGCGAAAAGCGGGGAGGCAGGAAAGACAGTTTCGAGGTGGACGATTATCTGGTGGACCAGGCGGTGGCCGCGATCAAAGCGGCAGTGCTCGGCGGGGCCGAGGGGGCGGACCGCAGCGGCACGGAAGTCTTCAACTACGATCTCCTCTATGGCGATGAAACCGACGCGTCGGAGATCCTGGCCCGCGCCGGGGAGGCCCCCGTCTTCGCGTCGCGCCGGTTGATCCTGGTCAAGACGGCCGACAAGTTGCCGGCGGCGGAAGGGGAAAAGCTGTTGTCCTACCTGGCGGAGCCCTGCGAGACCACCGCGCTGGTCTTCGTGGCGGGGAAGAAGATGGACGAGCGGCGGAAGTTCTCCCAAGCGCTCATGAAGCGCGCGGTCCTCGCGGACTGTGCGCCGCCGCCGGAGGGCCAGTTGCCGGCCTGGATCAAGGCGGAAGCGAGCCGGGTCGGGGTGAAGGTGGAAGACGAAGCCGTGCTGTTGCTCAAGGACATGGCTGCGTCGTTGAAAGACATGGCCGGCGGTTCCCTCTACCTGATCCGACGCGAGCTGGAGAAGCTGGCGGCCTACGTGGGCGAAGGGGCCGTCGCGCGCGCGGCCGACGTGCAGACCCTCAAGGGCACGGAACCGGGCGCCTCGGTCTTCGACTTGACCGGCGCAATCGGCGCGCAGAATCGGGCGCAGGCGCTGCGCATCCTCGCGCGCAACCTGGAAGCGGGAGAAGATCCCTTGCGCATCCTGGGCGCGCTGGCCTGGCAATATCGGCGGATGTGGAAGGCGAAGGAGCAGGGAGGACAGTGGGGGAGGGAGTCGGACCTGGGCCGGTCCTTTTCAGAGGCCCGCCTCCGGTCGGCCTTCGAGAAGTTTGCGGAGACGGATTCCAAGTTGAAAGGGGCAAGCGGCGGCTCCAAGACCCGCGTGCTGGAAACGCTGCTGCTGGACCTCTGCGCGCGCCCGAAGGAAGCCGGGCGCGGCGCCTCGCGATGAGAGGATCGCGATGAACGGGGAGTTACTTCGCGGCGGCGAGGGCGTTGACCTTGACGGTGAGACGCGAAATCCGTCGGGACGCGGTGTTGGGCTTGAGAACGCCTTTGCTGACGGCCTTCCCCAGAGCCGACGCGGCTTCGCGCAACCCGGCCTTGGCTTCGTCGGCCTTTTTCTCCTCCACAGCGGTCAGGACCTTCTTCAGAATCCCTTTCACCGAACTCTGGATGGTCCGGTTCCGCTGGTGGCGCTTGATGGCCTGACGGGCCCGCTTAATCGTTGACTTGTGCACAACTGGCATGGGATGTTCTCCGTTGATTCTGAGTGTAAAGGAATGTTCTTGTAACATAGGCATGGCGGCCCGGTCAAGCGGCCGGGCGCCGGGAGCGGGATGCTCCCCCAACGCGAGGGAATCATGAGCAAACCCATCACAACCCTGATCCTGGCCCTTGTTCTATCGGCGGTGCTGACGGCCTGCATGGGCTTGCCGGACGCCTACTTCAAGGAGAACGTCGGAAAAGCCACACAGGACGAGGTGACGGCCCGCTTGGGCCGCCCCGATCACCGCTATGCATTGGACAACGGCGAGACCAAGTGGATCTATATCATCCACGTGAGCACCGCGACCTACCTGACCTATGCGAACCGGGACGCGGAAGTGTGTTACAACTACGAGCTGCTCTTCGACGACAAGAAGGTGCTCAAGAGTTGGCAGACTAACAACAAAGACTGCGGAGCCATCAATTGATGACCAAGATTGCCGCTCATGACCGGTTGATTCTGGCCCTGGACGTGCCGTCGGCCGAAGAAGCCGACCGGCTCATGCGCCGGGTGGAAGGGACGGTCCGGTTCGTCAAGATCGGGCTCGAGCTGTACACGGCGGCGGGCCCCGACATCGTCAAGCGCGCGCTGGACCGGGGGAACCGGGTGTTCCTGGACCTCAAGTTCCTGGACATCGACGAGACGGTGCGCCGGGCCACGGCCCGCGTAGCCGAGTTGGGCGTGGAGTTCCTGACCGTCCATGCCAACCGCAAGGCCTTGAATGCTGCCGTCGAGGGGCGGGAAGAGCATCCGCTCAAGTTGCTGGCCGTTACCGTGCTCACGAACTTCGACAGCGCCGACCTGCGCGACATGGGCATCCAATGGAGCGTGGCCGATCTGGTGGTGGCGCGGGCCAAGCTGGCCGCGGAGCTGGGCTGCGATGGCGTGGTGGCGTCGGGCGAAGAGCCCGCCATCATCCGCCGCAACGTCGGGCCCAAGCTGCTCATTGTCACGCCCGGCATCAGGCCGGCGGGCAAGGGGCTGGACGACCATGCGCGGCCCACGACGCCGACGCAATCCATCAAGGCCGGGTCCGATTATCTGGTTGTGGGGCGGCCCATCCGCGACGCGGAGGAGCCGAAGGAAGCGGCGCAGGCGGTCCTGGCCGAGATGCAGGCAGCCTTCGACGCCCGTCCGGCCTGAGCCGGAAGTCCGGTTTTACGGTTCTTTTCTTCCATCACCAACAAATGTCTGCTCGTCTGCTATTTGGGGTGCGGCTCCGAGACGGCGTCTGTTTCTCCATGCATGGGGGCCGGGGTGCGCCGGAGGCGGATCGACCGTTCAGACCGCTCAAGAAACCCGCGTGACCGACCGATCAGGCAGGTGTGAGATGGGGGTTGGAGTTGTGCCACTCCGGCCATCGGGTGAAGGCGAGCGTTCCTCCCGCCTCCACCCGACCCATTCTCCCAGCCGACCTGGGCATGCAACCCTCATGCTTCCGTCCGGACACCCGGCGTGCCGTCTTGCGGCCCATCCGCCCATTTGCTAAGATGGCGGTCTGCCACGTATCCTCCGATACGTCCCCGGGTGGTGGGTGTAGCTCAGCTGGTTAGAGCGCCGGATTGTGGATCCGGAGGTCGCGGGTTCGAAACCCGTCACTCACCCCAAACTTCTGAATGGTCTAACTTCGTGATGGGTGGTCTGGTCTCCCATAAAACCTTATCTGTGACGTCTCCCAGGAAAATGACGGCAGGTCGAAACTAGAATAGGAAGCCGGCATCCGTGGCTTTGGGTGGTGGGAGTTTTAAGCAAACACAACGGAAAGCTTGCCGGTATGGCGATTGCGAGGTGTCGCTTTCACGACCACCTGCACGTCGCGACCGAGTCTAGTGAGACAATCCATCAAACGACGTTCCGAGACCCCTCGGAAGTTTCCTTTTAAGAGCGCAGACACTTTGGGTTGAGGTAGCCCGAGCAGTTGCCCCGCCTGCGTTTGAGTCAGGCCCTTTTGTTTGATCAGCTCGTCAATCTTCGTAACAAGTTGGGCTTTCATGAGCATCGCGTCGGCATCGCGGAAGCCCAGATCCGCATAGACGTTCCCGCTGCCTTCTTCGACTGCGACTCCATGAATGGATTTTCGTTTGCTCATGGTCCTTACTCCTTTGCCTTGGCCTCCGCTGCTTTCAACCGTTCACGAATCACGTCGATATCGTGCTTCGGGGTGCCGATTCCCTTCGTGGATTTCTTTTGAAACACATGCAGGACGAACACCTTTGCTGCAAAGCGAACAGTATAGACGGCACGATAGGTATCGCCTCGATAGTCCTCAACGACTTCTAAGACGCCGGCTGATCCGAAACCCCGTAACGGCTTCGCATCGGCATGCTTCTTTCCAACTTGCGCCAGATACAAGGCATAACCAAAGATGTCCTGAACATCCTCGGGCAGAGACCGGAGGTCTTTCTTGCTGCTCCCGATCCAATAGAGAGGTTTCACGTCCGTCATCGGCATTCAAATGTTATATCTAAATAGGTATAATGTCAAACTGACGTTCGATACAGGGCCAAAATCATGTTGCTCCTGGGTTGCGGATCTGCGGAAAAATGGCCCGAAATGGCCCATTCTTATCCCGCATAAGTGCTAAAACTCATTCACTCACCCCAATTCCTGCTGTCGATCCCTTTGGCAAAAATGCTGAAGTGACACGCCCTCACCCCTCACGCGCGAGCCCCGCTATCCGCCCTTCGCCTCCCCCGCGACCACAGCAGGCCTTGTATTTCTTGCCGCTGCCGCAGGGACAGGGCGCGTTGCGACCGATACCCTGGCGACGCGGAGGCACCAACGGGAGCAGCGATCCCGTGTCTTGGTGAAACATATCCCGCAGCATGGCGTACAAGACGGGATCCCGACGCTTCAACAGCTCGGGCGACGTGAAGAAATATTCGGCCAACACCGCGAAGAATTCGTGTTCGTTCGCGTAGGCATAGGGGTTGACGTGGGCTCGATGCCTCGACGGCCGATCCAGCTCCCGGGCGACGTACCGCATCCACTGCCGGACCGCCATCCAGGGCACCTCGGGCGGGAGCCCATACTCGCTCGCTTCCTTCTCGACCAGGTGCGCAAACTCATGTACCCCCACATTGTGCTTGCCTGATGGATGGGCGAATCCTGCCAGGAGGGCCGGCTTGGAGAGAATCATTACCCCGCTCAAATGGTGCAGGCCGACCATCCCAAGAATATTTTCATCGGACCTGCCCGTGCTCCGGTAGGCGTCGTCAAACGCGTCCGGGTAGATCAGCACCTCGCGCAGCCGATGGTATTCCCAGTCGTGGAAGCCGAAGATGGGGATCGCCGCGCTCGCCGCCACCAGCACCCGAATCGTCTCATCGACCTCCGTGCGAATGCCCGTGATCCGGACTTCGTCGAGAAAGATCTGCACCAGTTGCCGAAACCGCGCCTTCCCCACCTCGTCAAGGGCTTCGAAGAATGCGACGTGCCCGCGAAGAATCTGTTCCCAGTCCTCAGGAAACGGCTGCCGCATCACCGCCACCCGCCGGAGGCAGCGTCGCCGCACCAGCCAGTAAATGAGCGGACTGAGTCCCAGCAGGAGCCACAGAGGAGGGGAGAGCCAGCCTACAACTCCCCCCGCTAGGACAACCAGCCCAGCGGCCACGAGAGCCTGCCGCTGGTTTCGACCATTGGCCTCCGGCGTCACGAGCATCGTCGGGATCTCCTTGGTAAGGGTGCTGCCAGAGCCAGGATTCTACTGCAAACGAGGATGCGCTGCCGATGAGCGCGGCTTCGCCGCTCGGTCCTTCACGGTGCGTCTTGTGCCCCGCTTAAAATGGGGACAGGAGAATAATCCGTCGGGAATGCGGGAAACTCGGCGAAATCGGTTCAAAACGATCGTGATGGGAGCCAGTAGGGGACCTTCGAGCAAAGGATCAGCCGGTGATGCCCAGACTTCCCCTTGGGCACGAAGCCACGAAGACGCACGCATTCTCGTAGCTGGATGGTCAACGAGGCAAATACGCTGTCCACAAATTAACTGGGGCAGTATACAGAGGACCTGTGCCGGAACTTAGAGAATGACCTCGCATGCTTGCACAGCCACTTGAAGCGGGATCTTATGGCCATGGATGCCGACCATCTGATCGTGAAAGGCTCTGAGGGCTGCGGTGGCCTTGTCCGCTTGGTCGTCCATGAGGATGACGTCGAGCATGACATAATCCTCCTCCGTGAACGGAGTAGGCGGCACGGTGTCGTATATCCCACGGTGTGTCACGTTGCCGATCACCGTGTAGCGTGTGACCCCAGACTCCGTCAGCACAGCCCACACCTCATCTTGGATGTCCTCTTTGCAGACAATGGTGAGCGTCTTCATACCGACTCTCCCTCAAGAATGTATAAGCGCCGCGATAGCATGTGCTAGTCGAGCATGCGATCCGCGACTAGACGTTTCAATCGCTCATTTTCCTCCTCTAGTTGCCGGAACTGGCGGATGTCACTCACGTCCCTATGTACTCGTTTTTTTCATGCGTAGGCGGTGCCTTCGCTCACCCTCAACTGCCGGCAAATATCGCCGACGGACTTCCACTTTCTGCTTGGCGCAGCGTATGCACGACCTGAACCATTTGCGCATGTTAGTTTGAAGCTGTCGCTGTTTTTCTTGTGCATGTCAGTATTTATACTCTTTCACTTTTCAATTGACAGAGCATAGGCAGAAGAATACGATTTCGCATGCCAACCGAGCCGCATGCCGTTGTTTTTCTTTCGCGCGCTATGCCTTCTCGGCCTCGATCAATTTCTCATTGCTTGCCGCTCCGATACGTACGCTCTTCCGAAGCGACACTCTGTAGGAATGCGAGTTTCATAACAATGGCCGTGCTGATTTAAGCTTATGAAGCTCGAACAGACTTGCTGGACACAAGCAAGAGGATGGGAGCCTGAGCCGCCTGGGCGGTTAGGTATGTCGGCTCAATTAGTGTTGCTCTTCGGCGCTACGGCAATTCTTAAGGCAGGCATACCTTTGAATGAAATGAAACAGTTGTATCCCCGCGCCCGTTTCATGGGATGCTCGACGGCTGGTGAAATTTTCGGGACCCAGGTCTTGGACGATTCGCTCGTCGTCACGGCCGTGCAGTTTGAATCCACCACCCTTCAAGGCGTCAGTATTTCACTTGCCGAGGCGGGGAGTAGTCTGGCAGCCGGTTACCGGCTGGCACAGTCGTTCAAACATGAAGGACTCGTCCACGTGTTTGTGCTGAGCGACGGGCTTGCGATCAATGGTACTGAATTGGTCAAGGGCCTTATGCAGTATTTGCCCTCAAGCGTCACGGTGACGGGAGGCTTATCAGGGGATGGCGATCGGTTTCATGAAACGCTGGTCCTATTGGATGGCCCCCCGCAGCCACACATAATTACGGCGCTCGGCTTCTACGGAAATCGGATCGCGGTGGGATATGGATCACTGGGAGGATGGGACCCTTTCGGGCCGGAGCGACTCATCACACGAGCAGAAGGGAATGTCTTGTATGAGCTCGATGGTAAATCAGCGCTGGCATTATATGCCCAATATTTGGGTGAGCATGCGAAAGGGCTGCCGGCGACCGGACTATTCTTTCCGCTCAGCATTCGCATTCCAGGCGAGGAACATGGAGTGGTTCGAACCATCCTCTCAACCAATCCTCTCGACGAGAGCCTGACCTTTGCCGGCGAGATACCGGAAGGCACCTATGCGCGATTAATGAAGGCCAATTTCGACCGTCTGATTGACGGTGCCGTCGGTGCGGCTAGGACGTCCTATGAGGCTCTTGGCTCTTCGTCGCCGGATTTGGCTGTGCTGATCAGTTGTGTTGGCCGCAAACTGGTGCTCAAACAACGCATTGAGGAAGAGGTGGAAAGCGTTCGAGAGATCCTCGGCAATCGGACCGTCCTGGCGGGCTTTTATTCCTATGGTGAAATTTCCCCGTTTACCCGAGGCGCGAAGTGTGAGTTACACAATCAGACGATGACCGTCACTACCTTTTCGGAGCGCGAAAAATGACGCTGCATCGGCTGCTTGCCCGCCAGCTCAAACAGTTCTTATCCGGTACCTTCACCTTCCAAGCATTTATGGACGCCGTGAATCAGGCGTATCAGGCTGCAGATCAAGACCGCAATATGTTGGAGCGTTCGCTCGAGTTGAGCTCACAGGAACTTCTTCATGCGAATTCGGAAATGCGTGCTATGGTACAGGCCTTTCCGGATATTTTCTTCTTGTTACGGTCGGACGGAACAATTCTGGCGTGCAAGGGCGGGAACCTGACGGATTTCTATCTCCCGTCGCGGCGGCTAATTGGCAAACGGATCCAAGATATCCCGATGGGACAGGTAGGGGAGCAGTTCGCCGACGCCATTCAGAGCATTCAAACGGGAAAACCTCTGGTCAGTCTCGAATATGTCTTAGAGGAGAGCGATCAGGCAACCTGGTATGAAGCGCGGCTTGTTCCAGAGTGCGAAGGTCAAATCCTGGTGATCGTGCGCAATATTAGTGAGCGCAAACGGTCCGAGGACAGGTTCCGGCGCCTGCTGGAGGCGGCGCCGGACGCCATGGTGATTGCGGACTCGGCCGGGCAGGTCGTGCTCGTGAACTCACAGGCCGAACGTCTGTTCGGATATGAGCGAAAGGACGTGCTAGGACAGCCGGTCGAAGTCCTAGTGCCAGAGCGGTTTCGTCATGGCCATGCCTTCAATCGCAGAGATTATTCCAGGAATCCAAGAGTGCGCGGTATGCGCGCTGGTTTGGATCTTTACGGCTTGCGCAAGGATGGAACCGAATTCCCCGTGGAGGTCAGTCTCAGTCCGCTTGAGACCGATGAAGGCGTGTTTACCATGAGCGCGATTCGAGACATCACGGATCGCAAACAAGCGGAATTGACGCTGCGAGAATCAGAAGAGCGATTCCGACAACTGGCTGAGAATATTCAGCAGGTTTTCTGGATGACGACACCGGACAAAAATACAATGCTCTACATCAGCCCTGCCTACGAGGCGATTTGGGGCCGCACCCGTGCAAGTCTATACGCCTCACCGCGTGATTGGCTGGATGCTATCCATCCCGAAGACCGAGGTCGAGTTCTGCATGCCGCACTTACGAAACAAGAGACTGGTGAATACCATGAAGAGTATCGGATTATCCGACCGGATGGGTCTGTGCGCTGGATCGAAGATCGCGCCTTTCCTATACGAGAAGCATCTGGAACCATCTATCGCCTGATTGGCATTGCGGATGACATTACGGAACAAAAACAACTTGCAGAACAGTTCCGTCAGTCTCAGAAAATGGAAACGGTGGGACAGCTGGCCGGTGGTATCGCGCATGACTTCAACAACATGCTGACCGTCATTATCGGTCAAAGCATGCTCTTGCTAAGTAAGCACGACTTGCAAAGAGCCCATCGCAACAAAGTGGAACAAATCAAGGAAACAGGCGAGCGGGCCGCCGCGCTGACCAAGCAATTGCTGACCTTCAGTCGCCGGCAGGTGCTTCAACCGATCGTGCTGGATCTCAATAGGGTCATCAGTCATGCTGAGCAGTTGGTCCGGCGGTTACTTGGAGAAGATATCATCTTGCAAACCATCCTCCAACCAAACCTTGGGCCTATAAAGGTTGATCCGGGTCAACTCGACCAAGTTATCTTGAATCTGGCCATTAATGCGCGCGATGCCATGCTGCAAGGCGGATCACTCACGATAGAAACTGCGAACATGGTGTTGGAACAGGCCGATGCCGACCGCCCCCTTGACGTCTTGCCAGGTTCATACGTGATGCTGGCCGTAAGTGATACAGGCTGTGGGATGGATGCCGAGACCAAGGCCCGCATCTTTGAACCATTTTTTACAACCAAAGAACGCGGGAAAGGTACGGGGTTGGGGCTCTCGATCGTGTATGGCGTGGTAAAACAAAATGGAGGCTTCATTCAGCTCTCCAGCACGTTGAACCAAGGCAGCACATTTAAAATTTACCTGCCCATGACTCAAGATCGGATGGCGGTATCTGCGGGACATCCTCAATTAGAGCCCCTTCTCAAGGGAACGGAGACGATTCTCTTAGTCGAAGACCAGGACGATGTTCGGGCATTCACAGAGACAGTTTTGGAGGAATATGGGTACACGGTCTTGGTGGCACGGGATGGCAGCGAAGCGCGCGGTCTCAGCGATACTTACGAGGGCGTCATCCACCTATTGGTAACCGATGTGGTCATGCCGGGTGAAAGCGGCCCCAAAGTAGCCGAACAGTTGGCATGCGACCGGCCTGACATCAAATTACTGTATATATCAGGTTATACGGAGGAGAACATCATCCGTCACGGTGTTCTTGATCATGCTGTGACTTTGCTTGAAAAGCCATATACGCCGACGGTACTTGCCCGGGAGGTACGGAAAGTACTCGACAGCTTCCCCTTACGTTCTTCCCATGCGAACATCTAAATAGCTCGCCCATTTGACTTGTCTTGACGGTCTTGCCGATTTTGTCGTGCATCGAGTGACAACTGAGAAACGGTGTCATCGTGACGTATTCGCTTACGGTGCGCTTTGCGATGGGGAACGAGCGCACTGTACGATCGGTGATGGGCGTTTCAGGTGTCTCGTATCACACATAATCATCAGCACGGCTTCAGGAGATGGTAGTGGGCACGCAATTTAACTATTTGAATTTATAAGACGCAACCCATGAGCTTTAGCATATGTCACATTCTTCCGATAAGAGTAATTGACACGCACTACTCCCCTTTTGGTTTCGATCGGCTGGCGCAAGGGCTCCTTCGGGAGCCCTTGCATTATGTGCGTCTCACCGGTCTCGGTTTCCTTTGTTGATGTGAAATTTCTTCTGTGTCGATTATTCAAGCTGACCCATTACCCGGACGATATAGGCATTCCCTGCCGTGACTCTGATGTCATGAAGAGAGGAAGGTCGACGGCTCGACTCCGTAGCACCGGCACCCGTCCGATGACCTTGCCTTCATTCTGAACACTGGCAATATTGGCGTCGCTTATCACAGACTTGCCGGTTCTCGTGACGATCTCGAATTCCACACGGGAGGGAACCGGGGCTCCATTTTTCAGCGCAGCCAAACGGGCTTGGCGCTGGCCTTGGACTCTGGCGTGAGGAATGCCCAGATAGGTCGTCCGACCAGATCGGGACTCGGCCAGTCTGCGAGCCGTTCCATCGCTCGGTTGCCCCACTGAATGGCACCCTCGAGGTCGATATATACGATCGCGTCGTTGACGTAATCGAGCATCGCTTGCATCTCTTGCTCGGAGGCGAGGCAGGCCCGAGTCTGTTGCTCGACCTGTTCTTGCAAACGTATATTGTTGATGGCCAGCGCGGCCTCGTGTTCTTGAATCCTGGACTGTTGTGCAAAAATCTGCGCCCGCAGTTTTTTGAAAAACACCTCGAAGCGCACTAGCTCATTGCTGCCCCACGAGCCTGCCATTGAAATGGCCATACCTCCGGTGATCTTGTTGCTGTCTCGGTCCAGACGGTCCGACAAGCGGGCGAGCGGTTGCGTAATGATGTGACGAGTCCCTATTGTAAGCAATTCCATTCGCAGCAGGCTCAGTCCGGCTCCTCCAGCCAGCAGCATCCACAAATCGTCACGATCTTCTTGAAGATATTGGTCTGCTGGAATGATGATCTCCAAGCCCCCGAGCACATCGTTCAACTTAAAATCATGTCTGACGCTGCGGGGATGACCATTATGGCAGTCGACTCACGACTGGGCCGCGGCACGATCCGTGGTCAAATAGCGAAAGACGGATCGGCCGCCCAGTGCGTCTAACCGGTAAAACCGCCCCGTTGGAGTACCCTGCAGATACTCGAGGCCTCGCGTTGAAACTGATCGGAAAGACCTCGGCTTGGATTAATGGGCCACGAACTGATGAGACGGGCTCCAAAGAGGGCACCTTGCGCAGCTAACCGACTAGATACTTCTTGGACGAACACCACCGGGAGCGGGAATTGTCCGTGGGTTTGGCTATACTCCGCCCCGATACTCCCCCCCCGATTTCGATTAAACGAAGAACAATAACCCTCGTATAGTAATCTCGGTCTGCCAGCACCTGCAGGCTGATGCTCTGGGCTCTCTTCGCGAGTTTATCGTACAGTCTGGTGCCGTTGTGTTGATGAATGATCCATGCCATAGTTCCGATCATCAGAAGAATGGCCGGGAAAATGATCACCATGAATTGAGAAGCGATCCGCCAGTTACGGAACGTCACGGTTCTCATCACGTCCCCCTAACTTCCATGAGCCATACTCGAAAGCGTGAAGCATGAGCGGCTCATCTCACCTGTTCCGCCGGCCGTTCCTAGGGGGCGAGCGGGATCAGCAGCAGCAGCCCGCCTATGACGCCCTGGAGCTTGAAATCATTTTTCGGACTGTCGGGATGGGCGTTATGGCAGCCGATGCAACTCTGAGAAACCGCTTTGTCGGCATAGAGGGCTTGGAAGTAACGCGTGCCGCCCTCGGTCGTGAAGCCCGTGTAAGGGCGATCGCTATGGGCCTGGACCTCCGCCAGCCCGGCCTTCTCGAACTCGGTCGTTGGGCTGTTCCGTTTGTTGATGGCCCAATTGCTGATGAGCCGGAATCGAAGGCCGTTCCTCTGCTCCGCCACCAACCGGCCGGCCTCGATCAAAAATTGAGCCGGCAAGGGGAGCCGTCCGCTCTCTCGCCAATTTTCTGCGGCAGAGACGACGCCGCGCAGCTGCATCCGCTCCACCACCTCCGTGGTGTACACGGCTCGATCTGCCTGGATAACTGCATGCAGATACTCGGCAACCATTTCGGGGGGGATGCCATTGGGCGGATCGATGGCCTTGCTTCCCGAGGAAAGACCCAACTGGCCGAGGAGGCAGGTGACGAATGCGCCGACAGCGAGGCCCCACCAAAAATTTTTGCGATGCATGCCGTCGTCTCCTTTTTGTAGGCTGTTCCCGACAAGGTTCGCGCGCTGCTTTGCGCGCCCCCCCTCGCAGCATGGGTGCGAAGCGCAGCAGAGCCATATCATCGGCACGATAAAAATGATGCGCTGAAACGCTTGAAAGATCAACTGACCTGCGCCTGACCGGCATCGCGGCGGCGCGACCGCGCCGAAGCGTGCGCCTTAGACGGACTGCATGCGCTTCAGACGGTTCTTGTCGCGGTGATGAAACGGCTGGCCTTGCCCCTTGATGCGCAGCTGCGTGTCCTCTTCATAGCTGAAGGTCTGGGTGTTGTGGACGGTGACGGTCAGTTCGTAACGGACCGTCTTGAACGCCCGATCCAGGAACCGGTTCGAGCAGATGCCGTAGGTCTCCGATCCCGCCTCTGCGGAGAGCGTGAAGGATTTTGCCGTGGGTTCCGCCGTTCCCCCGGCGATGCCGGAGACCCCGCGCGGCACGATGAAACAGCGCAGGACTTGTTTCTCCTTGGGGTCCCAGAGCCAGTACCCAACTTCTTCGTGAAACGGGCCTGCTCTCCGATGCGCCAGGCCGTGGTGCGATCGGTCGAGAACTGTTTCAATCCTCGCCCTTCCCGAAGGAAGGGCGCTACTCTGACTTGCCCCGTAGTGCATCACGGCTGGTTCATCCCCACGACCGTGGGGAACGCCTGATGGAAGGCGCGCGCCGCAGCAAGCCAAGCGGGCCGGCATGTGACGGCGATCGGCAACGGCGGCGCACCCCGGCCGTAGCCGCAGGCGGCAGGTCGGTGTTTCTTGCACCTTCCGGTAGGCTCGAAACGCCGGCTATGCTATGATCGCGGCCATGCTCCACTGTCCCAAGTGCAACAGCCCCGAGCTCTCCCGGCTGCATCGCCATTTCTGGGATCGGCTGATGAGCCTGCTTCTCGGTCTCTACCCCTTCAGTTGCGACCACTGCGGGCACAACTTTCGGACGCGCTACCATCCCGCGCCGCCGGCCGGACTGGATTAACCGCTGTGCCCTCCAACCACCGGGCTCCGGCGGACGCCCCTGATCGAAGGGCGTGCCGAGCGGCTCCCCGGCCTCCGAGCGAAGACCTTGCATTCGGAATCGGCGTTGCCTAGCATGGGACGCAGCCGTCACGTCCGAATCCCGCAACCGACATCGTCACCCATGCGTCGTCTGATCGTTACGAGTCTGGTCCTGGCCTGGCTGGGTCTCCTGGTCCGCGGCCTGCCGCTCCGGGCCGAACCGCTCAAAGAGGTCGTGGGCAAGGACGGCGCTCCGATGGTGCTGGTGCCGGGGGGCGAGTTCATCTACGGAGAGGGGGACGAGCGACGCCATCTGACGCTGCCCCCGTTCTACATGGACAAGTACGAAGTGACGACGAAACGCTATGCCAAATTCCTGCAAGAGATCGGGCGGAAGGAACGGGAGCGGTCCAACGAAAGCAGCCAGGCCAGCGCGGGCGATCGGCCGATCATCGGCGTGGACTGGCAGGATGCGGAGGCCTATTGCCGCCACTACGGAGAACGCCTGCCGACGGAAGAGGAATGGGAAAAGGCGGCGCGGGGGACGGACGGGCGGATCTACCCCTGGGGCAATCACGAGCCGACGCGCAACTTGGCCAGCTACGATTGGGACGGGAAGCAGCGCTGGCACGGCTATAGCGGCCTCTTGCCCGTGGGGGCCTTTGAAGCCGGCAAGAGCCCTTACGGCATCTACGATCTGGCCGGCAGCGTGACCGAGTGGACGAGTTCGGATTTCGACCGTGACACCAAGGTCGTCCGCGGCGGATCTTGGCTCGTGGATCCCTGGACGCTCCGCGCGGCGCATCGCCACGGGATCATTCCCACCTACCGCCTCAACGTGCTGGGCTTCCGCTGTCTGCAAGACGCGCCGTAACGACGGGCGCATCCGTCCTACCGCGATCCGTCCTACTGCCTGATCCGGCCTTCCCCCCGAATAGGTCCGTGCTCATCCGGACGCAGCAGCCGATTGCTCGCCCCCGAGTGCACGCCCGGCGGGGTCTGCGCACGGGCATGCGGCACGGTGTTGTGGCGAGGCTGGCCGGCCGTGGTCGAGGACTTGGCATTGTTGCCGCTGTCTCCGCCGCCCTGGGCCTGGTCCACGCCGGCGCTCCCGTCTTTGGATGCCGTCAGGTCCTGCCCCGGCCCGACCTGTGCGCCGCCCAGACCGAGCCCCAAGGCCCGGGGCGCGCCGATGTCGCGCAAGGCGTCCTTGGGCGCCTCGTGCTTCAGGCTTTCCTTCACGTGTGTCGCCCCGATCGCATCCTGCATCCGCGCGTGGGTTCCGGCCGCGATCAAGGCCGGAGGGCCAGGCGGCGCGCCTCCATCGGTGTGGGAGTATTGGCCCGCCTCCAACCGGCTGATCTGTCCGCCTGCGATGAAGTCCACCATGCCGGCCGTTCCGATGTTCGCCGCGCCGCTCAAGGTCCCGTCCGCCCAAACCACCAGCGTGCCGCCGTGGGCCACGACGCGGGAGGTCGGCGTCTGCACCTCGAACGTCGCGCCGGCGGTATGGGCGCTGCCCACCATCGCGCGCAAGCTGCCTTGCGTCAGCCGCACCGTCGTGGCGGCCTGGGCTTGGGCCGAATCGTGCCGGTGGTCGAGGATCTCGACCCGGCTGTTCTCGCCCAGCGTGAGGAGGTTGCCGCCTTCGAGCAACACCTTGGTCCGCCCCTGCGCGTGGGTTTGGATCACGTCGTTCTGTTGCAGGCTCTCCTTCGTCGTGGCCGGAAACGGCGCGGCCGGGTCCAGATGGTCCATCATGACCTTGCCCTGCACGGACGTGATGGCCCCGATCCCTTTGCCCGTGCTTTGGGCCGGTTCCTCGGCCCAAGCCGGCGAGAAAAACAAGACAGGCGTCAGCGCTGCCGCCAGGCTCCAACCCCGGGTCAAGCCGTAAGGGCTTTTGCATGGAGATGTCATGGGCGACCTCATGTGCGCAGGTGAATTGTGGTGCAGCCGAACGGAACGCATATCAGGATGTTGAAAAAGGCCTTCAGCAAGGCCGCAGCAAGCGAGATCCCGAGTCGTACTTGTTGCCGTACGTCGAGGGAGCGAGCGATGCGAGAACGACGCTGGAGGCCTTTTTCAACATCCTGTTAAAACGAGGCGTTCAGCATCAGCGAATAGATGCTTCTGGTATAGCTGAACACGTCCACGTTCGTGTCGTCCCGCATATACGTGTACTGAAACGTCAGCGACAGTTGGTCGTTCAAGTCCCGGCTGGCCGCCCCCGTGAAGCTATAGATGTTATCACGCCGACGGGTCGTGGGGTCCACCGCGTAGGAATTCGGGTTCAGATACTGCTGATGAATCCAGTCGAACGCCAGGGACACCGCCACGGTGTAGACGGGCGGCAGCTCCAGCCCCGTCGTGATGTGATGGCCCTGGTAGGCCCAATCGGCATTGTCCAGCTGGTTGGGCGGGCCCGCCACCTTGGGCGAGCCGCCGCCCGTCACATCCGTGTCGAAGATGTAGCCCAGCCAGGCCCGGCCCTTTTCCCCCAAGGCGAGATATTGGGTCAGGCCCACCAGCCAGTTTTTGCCGTTGCGCGAGGAGTTCAGCAGAAACCGCCCGTCGCGAAAGACCTTGTCCATGTATCGGAACTGGAGCACCGTCGAGGTGACGTCGGATTCGCTCAGGGTCAACGAGGTCAGGGCCGTGTTCGCGTTCAGGTACGGCGAGCGTCCCACCAGCGTGTAGTTATAAATGTATTGCAGGTTGAGGCTGACAGGCCCGTCTTGATATTGCACGTAGGCGCTGGGCGCATGGTCCTCCACGTCGAAGCCGCTGAGCTTGGAATGGAAGCTCTGGTAGATCGAGTAGGAGATGCCGCCGGCGAACCGATCGAGCTGCAGGGCGCGATAGTCCACGGACCCGTTGAGCACCGTCCGATAGTCGCTCTGCCGGGAAATGCCGGTGGCGCCGGCCGGCGGGGAGGTGCCGCCGGGCAGCAGCACCACGTTCGTGTCGTATTCCATCCCGCCCGCGGCGGTCACCTTCCAGGCGCTGGGCTCGGCCTTGGGCGCCTCCGCCGGCGCCTGCGCGAGCAGGTCCTTGGCTGCCGCGGCATAGTCCGCCTCCGGCGCCGCCGCAATCGCCGCCTCCAGCGTCTGCTTCGCTTCGGTGAAGGCCCCGCGGCGAAAGTGCGCCACGCCGCTGTAATACTGGGCGGTCGGCGCCAGGTCCGGGCTCAACTCCGCGGCCCGCTGAAACCGGTCCGGCGCCGCCTCGAACTCGCCCAGTGCATGATGGACTAGACCGAGAAAGAGATGCACCAGCGCATCGTCTGGCTGGACTTTCTCGGCGGCGAGCAAACTGGCTTTGGCCTCCGCATACTGCTGTTGATGGTATTGGACGATGCCCAGGCCCAACCAGGCAGGGCCGGACGAGGCATCCAGCGCGAGCATGCGCCGGAACAGCGCTTCGGCCTCGGCATACTGCTTGCGGCGCAGCAGCGACTGGCCCAGATAGTTGCCGGCCTCGGGATCGTCCGGTTTCGCCTCGAGGGCGGCGCGGAAAAATGTTTCGGCCTGCTCGTAGTGGCCCAGCCCGAAGGCCATGGCGCCGCGCGAGTAGTTCAATTCGTAGACTTCCAGCGCCTCCTGGGCATGAGCGGGAAGGACCGCCCACAAAAACAGGAGCCACAAGCAGGCGACCTGACAGACCCGACCGGCGGGCCGGCGGGGAACAAGAGCCGGGGCCATGGTTCGAATCGTTCGGGCGGACAACAAGCGCAGCATAGGCCCAGTCTTGGCAGCCTCCCATTTTCAAGTCAAGCCCGTCGGCCTATACGTGCGGCCCCCTATCTGCCGGGGTTCCCGGTCTGTTACAACTGACGGGGCGACCGGCGCAGGCCCAAGCCTGAGCAAGTGGGAGGCAGCCATGTCCAGCGACCCGACCGCGATCACGAAAATCGAGCTCTGGCCGGCGGACCTGCCGCTGATGGACCCCTTCGTCGTGGCCACGGGCAGCCGCGTGACCGCCGAACTCCTGTTCCTGCGCATCACGCTGGCGGGCGGCGTCCAGGGCTATGGCGAGATCGCGCCGTTTCCCGAAGTCGGCGGGGAGGATCGCGCCTCCGCGTTGGCGGCGGCCACGGAGCTGGGCCGTATGGCCCTGGGCCGATCGGTCACGGAGTATGAGCCGCTCGGCAGCCTGTTCTACGAGCAGGCCGCCAACCATCCGGCCGCGCGCTGCGGGCTGGAGACGGCGCTGCTGGATGCCCTCTGCCGCCACTTGCGTATCCCCCTCTGGGGCTTCTGGGGCGCGGCGGACGTGAGGACGCGCGAGACGGACATCACCATTCCCATCGCCGACCGGGAGAAGACCGTTGCCCTGGCGCGCGGCTGGGCGCAACGAGGATTTCGGACCTTCAAAACCAAAGTCGGCACGGACGTGGAAGGGGATATCCGCCGGCTGGAGGCCATCCATCGCGCGCTACCCGGGAGCGCCTTCATCGCGGACGCGAACCAGGGCTTCACCGTCGAGGCCTGCCGGAGATTCCTCGCCGAGCTCAAAAAGATCGGCGTCACGCTCCTGTTATTGGAGCAGCCGGTCCCGCGGGAGGATTGGGAGGGGATGGCGGCACTGGCGAAAGAAACAGGGGTGCCGGTGGCAGCCGACGAGTCGGTCCGCTCGCTGGAAGATGCGCAACGGGTGGCCAGGACTCAGGTGGCGCAGGTCGTCAACATCAAGATCACCAAGACCGGCCTGCTGCAGGCCATCGAGATCGCCAAGTTTGCAAAAGGCGCGGGGTTGTCCCTCATGGCCGGGGGCATGGTCGAGGCGCGGGTGGCCATGGGCTGTTCCTTCGCGCTCGTGCTGGGATTGGGCGGATTCGACTATCTGGATTTGGACACGCCCCTGCTGCTGGCAACCGATCCCGTCACAGGCGGCTTCCGCTACGAGGGCCCCATCCTCCACCCCTGGTCCGGCCCAGGCCTGGACCTGACGGTAGCGCCCACCGGCACCGTGACGACCATCGAATGAGGAAGACAAAGGCCGGCTCGGTCTTTGTCGGCTAGGGTCGCTCTTCGCGGAGGCTGATCAGAAACTCGGCGAGCGTGACCACTCACATGGTCAGCGGCCTTGCAACACCAGGGCTTCAACCTCAGCCTCGGTCACAAGGCCTTTCTTGCGGGCCTGGCGCACTCCGTAGCGCTGAAGGCGATGGAACTCTTCTTCTCGCCGCCGCTGTTCGTAGGCCGTAAACATGTCGCGGAACAACTGGCTCTTATTCTTCGCTTCGGTCTTGGCCAGCTTTTCAAACCGTACAGCCAGTTCTGACGGCACCGAGACGGTTACGGGAACCCGAGGCCGCTTCATAGACATCTCCATTGCCTGCAAAATTGTACAGTTGGGCTAAGAAGAGGTCAAACCAACTGTTCGAGGATGGCATCGAAAAGTGAGCGGCTTGATGGAAAGCTACTGCCGGCAGCGGCCGGACCAGCCGTTCTGCGGAGAGGCGTCCTCCCACAGGTCGGTCGGGCAGAAGGCCCGCAGGACCGCCTGGGTCGCGAGCTGGTCGATGCCGTAGGTCGGGGAGGCCACCGGCTGGGTCCAGCGGGCCTTGCCGAGGGAGAAGACCTCGCCCGTCTCCACGCCCACCACGCGCACGGACACGCTCACGTCGAACCCGTCCGCATAGTAGCCCTTGCCCGCGGCGCTGGCCGTCTCGACGAAGGCGACCAGTTGCGCCCCCACCAGCTTCCCCACGCTCACCTGCGACCGGTCGTCGCCGTATTGGAGCTGGGTCTCCTGCTCCTTCAGCAGCGCGCCGAGCTTGTCGCGCTCGACCACGTCGAACCCCTTCATCAGCAGCGCCCCCCGCGCCACGATCAGCGCCTCGTCCGAGCCGGGGCCCTTGGGCCCCTTTACCCAGACCGAGCCCTTCACCGGCTGCTTCGGCCAATGGTAGGTGCCGGTCGTCTGGACGAATTGAATGTGCTGTTCCGGGTGAGCCGGGGCCGCCTCTGGCTGGGGCGGTGGCGCGCCGGCACAGCCGACCACCAGCAGAACGACGAGGCTCCATCCAATCGCGCGCATCAGGCTGCTCCCTGGACCCAGGCGGTTATACCATACTTCACTGCCCGCGAGCGGATACGGCTCTTGCGGATGGTCTGGCCCTGTGTCTGAACCGTTCATGACCGTGAGATGTGCTTCACGAACGACGCTTCACGCTTCTTGCCATCGGCCCCCCTCCCCAAGGGGCGTGATTTCCCCCCCCGAAAAGCGTATCCTTCGCGGCAATGCGGGCGAAAGGGGGGGCAAGCCAGTCAGTGAGCGACGAGTTAGACGTGCTTAAATCTGTGACCGCACAATTGGACGGGGCCGGCATTCCGTATATGGTGACCGGCTCGATGGCGGCGAACTTCTACACCGTTCCTCGCATGACCCGCGATATTGACCTTGTGATCGAGCTATCCGAACGGGATGTGGATCGAATCACCTGCCTGTTTCAACAGGAATACTATGTCGATCGTGACATGGTCCAACGAGCCGTCCGAGACCATGCCATGTTCAACATGATTCACAACGCCCTGGTGGTCAAGGTAGATTGTGTCGTAAGAAAAGAGACGGACTACCGCCGGGAAGAGTTTGCGCGTCGCCGGGCCGTCGCCATCGCAGGCCGGCAGGTCTTCATCGTGTCGCCCGAAGATCTCATCCTCTCCAAGCTGGACTGGGCCAAGGAGAGCCGATCCCAGGTGCAACTGGACGATGTCCGGAATCTGCTCAGATCCGTGCAGGGACTCGACACAACCTATCTGACCCGCTGGGCGGACCGATTGGGTCTCTCATCACTCTACCGGGAGGTGTCGGCGTGAACGATACATCGCCCGACATGGACGCCCGCTATCGGGCCATGCTCATGCAGCGGTCCGGAGAAGAACGGCTCATCATGGGATGTGCCATGCGCGACACCGCGCGCGCCCTTGTGGAAGCGTCCCTGAGGGAGCACGATCCGCAGGCCACGGTCGCGACCATTCGCAGAGGCCTCTTTCTTCGCTTCTACGGGGACGACTTCGATGCCAAGAGCCGGGCAAAGATTCTCGCCGCCATCGAATCCGCCGGCCATCCCGTCGCCAGGTAACCAATCCTCTCGTAGCTCTCGGCCGTCAGCTCTTCTCCGTCTTCTGCCATATGCCATTAGCCATACGCTCTTATCATCGTAACGGCTTGAACGGCGTGTTGGGATTGTATTCGTTGATCGGATTCAGCGGGTTGTCGGGGCGGTATTGGTTGATGGGATTGAAGATATTGTAATCCCGCTGGTACTTCTCATCGAAGCCCGGCTCGGCAGAAATGGGAATGCTCCAGAAGATGACAATCGCGAGGAAGAGCAACGTTCGCTAAAGAGAAGACGGAGGTGGTCGCAATCTGCGACCACCTCGGGAAGCTCAATTCTCGCCAGCATCGCATCCCTCGCGTCGTCTGGCCACTCGAATACCCGGTCGGGTGGCTTTCAGGCCGGAGTTGCGCTAGACTTCTTTGCCCATGGTCCAAAGCGGCAAGTGAATAGGACAAAGGTTGCGACGGAATGAGCCATTTTCGCCTGGTCTTTCGGGTGCATGCCATCCAGCGGATGTTCCAGCGGAGGATCGGAGAGGAGGAAGTGCGACAGGTCGTCGTGACGGGAGAGACCATTGAGACATATCCGGAAGACAAGCCTTTTCCAAGCCGATTGATACTCGGTTGGTGTGGCTCCCGCCCGGTCCATGTCGTGGTGGCCGACAATGAGGATGCTCAGGAAACGATCGTGATCACGGTCTATCAACCGGATATCGAAGAGTGGGAAGCAGGCTTTAAGAGGAGGAAGCGCCGATGACCTGCGTGATTTGTAAACAGGGTGAGACCCGGCCTGGGACCGCGACGGTCACGCTCGAGCGCGAAGGCGCGACCGTGGTGATCAAAGGAGTGCCGGCGCATGTGTGCAAGAATTGCGGTGAAGAATACGTGGAGGAGGGCGTCACCGCGCGCCTGTTGAAGACAGCCGAGGAGGCCGTCCGATCAGGCGTACAGGTGGATGTCAGGACCTATGCAGCAGCCTAGGTGAATCGCGCGAATTGTCACCCCTCGGCGCTTCTCTCTTCCCCCTCCCGCCATTAGCCATAGGCTATAAGCTCTTAGCGCTCAGCCGTTAGCTCTCAGCTCTTTTCCGTCTCCTGCCATACGCCATCGGCTATAAGCTCTTGGGCTCTGGCCATAAGCCATCGGCTATACGCCATACGCTCTTATCATCGTAACGGCTTGAACGGCGTGTTGGGGTTGGTCTCGTTGATCGGGTTCAGCGGGTTCTTGGGATTGACCTCGTTGATCGGATTGAACGGATTGTTGGGATTGAGCTTGTTGAGCTGGTTCGCCGGGTTGCCCGGATCAACGCTGTTGATCGGGTTGAAGGGGTTCTTCGGGTCCATACCAACCTTCGGTTGAACCGCCGCGTTCGATCATATCGCGGCGGAGTGGTACTTTGCCACAAGTGAGCTTAGATTCTTCGCGCGGTCTCGCCTGATAGGGCCACGTAACCGGGCGATGGCGTCGAGAAGACATCTGGGCTAGACCTTTTTGAAGAGTTCTGCTTTACTGCTCTCCGGCCGACCGTCCACGGAGATAAGGGACAAGCGGATGCCCAAAGCCGGACGATCCAGCAAAGCTAAGTCCACCCCCAAGCCCAAGCAGGCCCAGAGTTACAAGCATCCTGAAGCGACCAGCCTCATGCGGCCGGAGGTGGGGACTCAGGCGCAGTTCAAAAAGAAAAAGCCGCCGAAGACCTACCGCTACGACTCGTCGCTATCGCCTTCACTCGACTGGGACGCGAAGAATCCCGCCCGCGAACAGGGCGAAGCCCTTATCAAGCAAGTCCTCGATGCCAAGAACCTGGAAGAAGCGAAGGCCGCAGCTTCCAAGCTCAAGAGTCTGAGCAAGCCTTTTCTAAATTGGGCCGGGAAGATGGAACGGCTCTCCTTCGATGTGCCGACCTTACCCCTGTTCATCCACGAGCGGTTGTCTACGAAAGCCATCATCGAAACGCTGGGGGGGCACAAGATCGACCAGCAGCAGTCCATGTTCGAACTCTTCGGCGATCCGCAGCATTCAATCGCCGACCAGGTGTTGAAAGCTTACGAGTACCAGGACAACTGGACGAACCGGATAGTCCTGGGTGACTCGTTGGTGGTGATGAACTCGTTACTCCATTACGAAGGACTCGGCGGGCAGGTACAGATGATCTACATGGACCCGCCCTATGGGGTGAAGTTCGGGTCGAACTTCCAGCCATTCGTCCGCAAGCGCGATGTCTCGCACAATGATGACGAGGATATGACCCGTGAGCCCGAAATGGTTCAAGCCTATCGGGACACGTGGGAGTTGGGCCTACACTCATATCTGACATACCTGCGCGACCGTCTGCTCCTCGCCCGCGATCTGCTCACGCCGAGCGGCAGCATCTTCGTCCAGATCAGCGACGAGAACCTGCACCATGTTCGCGAAGTGATGGATGAAGTGTTTGGGGTGGAGAATAGTCTATCTGTGATCGTCGTCCGGAAAACAACGAGTGAGGGAACTAAGTATCTTGGCACTACATCAGATTTCCTTCTGTGGTATGCCAAAGATCGAGAGCGAACCAAGTACCACCAGCACTACATTGATCGAAGTGACGAAGCCGAATCCCGCTACGACCAAATCATGCTGTCGGACGGAACAGTGCGGCCTGCCCTGGAAGAAGAGATGACAGGGTTGATACCGTTATCATCGGGAGCAAGATTGTTCCGCGTTGACAACATTACAAGTTCTCGTCCCGCAGGCGAAGGAGACCTTAGGGAGTTTGAGTATCTTCGGAAACACTTCACGCCTGGAAGTGGAACATTCAAAACTGATTTGGCGGGAATGGAACGATTGGCAAAAGTTGGTCGGCTGCATGTTACAGGAAAAGGAAAGCTTGGGTACCGAAGATTTAAGGATGATTTTCCTTTTGGCAAGGTTGGTAATCTTTGGGCTGATATCAGTGGAGCAGTGCAAAGCCGATCGGACCCAAAGATATATGTGGTCCAAACATCAACCTCAATCGTCGAACGCTGTCTCCTCATGACCACCGACCCTGGCGACCTTATCCTCGATCCGACCTGTGGCAGTGGGACAGCGGCCTACGTCGCCGAGCAATGGGGGCGACGGTGGCTTACGGTTGATACGAGTCGTGTGCCACTGGCCTTGGCTCGGCAGCGTCTCCTGACTGCGACCTTTCCCTGGTACGAATTGAAAGACGATTCACGTGGCCCAGCCGGCGGGTTCGCTTACAAGCGGAAGCAGAACAAGAAGGGCGAAGAAGTCGGCGGCATTGTGCCGCACATCTCACTCAAAACCATCGCCAACAACGAACCGCCAGATGAAGAGGTGTTGGTGGACGGCCGGAAGAACAGAACGGCATTACGCGGGTGACCGGGCCCTTCTGTTTCGAGGCGACGATCCCGACGCCGGTGGACTGGGAAGGCGATGGTGTAGAGGACTCTGGCACAGTCTCAGCCGAAGCCTATGGGTCCTTTGTTGATCGGATGCTGGAGGTGTTGCGCAAGAGTCCGGTGCTGCGACTGGAAGGGAACAAAACGGTCACGTTCCGAAACATCCGGCCCCCGGCCAAGACTCTGTCGCTATCGGCGGAGGCGCTTGTCGTCAACGGCGGGGAAAAGGCTGTAGCCCTCGTCTTTGGCCCGGAGAACGGCGCAGTCAGCGAAAAATTGGTCTACGAAGCAGCGCGCGAGGCTCATGCCAAGAGCTACACCCATCTCTATGTGGTTGGGTTTGCCATCCAGCCCAATGCCCGGACACTCGTGGACAAGTGCGCCGATGTGATGGGCGTGGCCGCCACCTATGTCCAGGCGACGCCGGACTTGATGATGGGCGACCTGCTCAAGAATATGCGGTCGAGCCAGATTTTCAGCGTGTGCGGCCAGCCGGAAATCAAGGTCTCACGCAATAAGGAGAAACAGTATCAGGTTGAATTGCTTGGCTTGGACGTGTTTGACCCCATTACTATGGAGGTCACGCACCGGACCGGCGAGGATGTGCCGGCCTGGCTCCTAGACACTGACTACAACGAACTGTGTTTCCACGTCTCGCAAGCCTTCTTCCCGCGGACGGGTGCCTGGGAGAATCTGAAGAAAGCTCTGAAAGGCGAGTACGAAACCAGCGTGTGGGATCATCTTGCTGGAACCACGAGCGCGCCGTTCGAGGCGGGCGAGCACAAGCAGATTGCGGTGAAAGTGATTGACGACCGAGGCAATGAATTACTCGTTGTGCAAAAGCTGTCCTAATATTCTATGAGCGCTCAGTCCTACGAAGTCCCTGAACCAATTCTGAATCCCCCATACAGCGAGCCCGCCAAGTACTGGAACCTGGAAGAGGGCCGTGCTCCCGTCAAAATGACCGGCCGACGACCAGCCGGCTACTTCTATCGCGATCCGAGAATTCCCGCAGAATCTGGAGACGGTGAACACGAGGCCCGCGGTCAATGGATGCCGCTGACACTCGTGAATCTGATCCGTGAGCGCATGGGCGCTTGGCGCTTGCAAGGCTATCCCGGTGTCTCACGCACGACGTTGGAATTGGTGAACTACTGGCAACGGGAAGGGCGGCAGCATCGCTTGTTCTTTGCCCAGCGAGAAGCTGCCGAGACGATTATCTTTTTAACCGAGGCCCGCGCCGATTTCCTTCAGGGCATTTTGGTGCCACGCGATGAACCCAGCGCTGATCGTCAAGCGGAGGGCTATCGGGGCTTCCTCCGCTACGCCTGCAAGATGGCGACCGGGTCCGGCAAGACGACGGTGATGGGTATGCTGGCGGCCTGGAGCATCCTGAACAAAGTGAATGACCGGAGCGATGCGCGGTTTTCCGACGTGGTGCTGGTGGTCTGTCCTAATGTCACGATTCGCAGCCGCCTCGGCGAACTCGACCCTCGCCACGGCGAGGCCAGTCTCTATCGCACACGCGATCTCGTTCCAAGCCATCTGATGGCCGACCTTGTGCAAGGCCGTGTGCTGATGACCAACTGGCACGTCTTCGAGCCGCAAATCGTCCAGGTCGGCGGGACCAGCGCCAAAGTGACCAAGGCCGGAGTCCCTACGCGAGTGCGTGAGACGATCACCATTGGGGCGAAGAAGACTACGGCGAGGGGGAAGCGCTATCTCACTCTGGACGATCTTACCCGTCAGGCGGCGGCGGGATTGATACAGGTTGTGAAGGAAGAACGAGATCATGATGGGACGATCAAGAAGGTGGTCGTCGAATCGACGAAGTATGTGGAGAGCGATACGGCACTCGTCGAACGTGTGCTGGGCCGGGACATTGGCGGGAAGCAGAACCTGCTCGTTTTCAACGACGAAGCCCACCATGCCTATCGGATCAAGCAGGCAGAGCCAGATGAAGGCGATGAAGATGAGAGTGACGATGACGACTTCGAGGAGTTTTTCAAAGAGGCCACCGTATGGGTGGAAGGACTCGACCGCATTGATAAGCTTCGCAGCATCAATTTCTGTCTCGATTTGTCGGCCACCCCGTATTTTCTCGGTCGTGTCGGCCAGGATACGAACAAGACATTCCCATGGGTCGTGAGCGATTTTGGGCTGACCGATGCCATTGAATCGGGTCTGGTGAAAATTCCTCAACTGGCTGTCCGAGATACGACCGGCTCCGAGATACCCGGCTACTTCAATATCTGGAGATGGATACTCAAGCAACTGACTCCCGCCGAGCGGGGCGGCAAGAAAGCTAGTCCCAAGCCTGAAGCTATTTTGAAGTGGGCGCATACCCCGATTGCCATTCTCTCCGGGTTTTGGGACGTCCTACGAAAGGAATGGGAATCCACCAAGGACGATCCTCGCCCGCCGGTCTTCATCGTTGTGTGCAAGAACACGAAGATTGCAAAAGTCATTTTCGATTGGTTGGCGAAAAACGAACCGCCTTCTGGTATTCCTCCCTTGGGGCTTGATGCGTTTACGAACCATAACGGCTTCGATCGGACTATCCGCGTTGACTCCAAAGTGGTGCAGGAGACTGATACGGGGGAAGCCAAGAATGATGAATCGCGGTGGATGCGTCTGACACTCGATACAGTTGGCAAGCGAACATGGCCGAGTGATCGGCAGGAACGGCCTATCTATCCCGAAGGGTTTGAGGAACTCGCCAATAAGTTAGAGCGACCGCTCCATCCTCCGGGCCGTGATGTGCGGTGCATCGTGAGTGTCGCCATGCTCACGGAGGGATGGGACTGTAACACCGTCACGCACATTATCGGGCTGCGACCGTTCATGTCCCAATTGCTCTGCGAACAGGTGGTGGGCCGAGGGCTCCGACGGGCCAGCTATTCGGACTTTACAGAGGACGGGCGATTGGTTGAAGAGGTCGCCAAGGTATTTGGTGTCCCGTTTGAAGTTATCCCCTTCAAAGAAAACAAAGGGCAGGCTACGCCGCAACCCAAACGGCATCACGTGCATGCGATTCCTGAAAAAGCTGTGTTCGAGATTCGTTTCCCGCGTGTGGAGGGGTACCAGCAAGCCATTCGTAACCGGGTGATGGTGGATTGGAAGACCGTGCCGACTCTTCGCCTTGATCCGAACAAAATTCCTAACGAAGTTGAGCTGAAGGCAGCGTTGCCTACAAACCGGGGACGTCCTTCGCTGACTGGTCCAGGCAAAATTGAAAGCGTCGATCTGAACCCGTTTCGATCAGGCAAGCGCCTCCAAGAGTTGGCTTTTGACCTGGCACGCGATGTCACGCGGGGGTATGTCGCGCAGCCATCGTGCCAAGCGCCGGCTCATGTGCTGTTCCCACAGATCGTTCGGATCGTTCAGCAGTACTTGCAAGAAAAGATCGAGCCGGTGCCGCCCGCGAACGTGCTGGACGTGTTCCTCTCGCCGTACTATGGCTGGGTCATTGAGGTCCTCGTGGCCCATGGTATTCGTCCCGATGTCACGCAAGGCGAGATTCCTGAAGTGCCCCGCTACGAGACGAGCCGTGGCCCTGGTACGACAAGCGAAGTTGATTTCTGGACTAGCCGCGACGTACGGGAGGTCGTGAAGAGTCACTTGAACTATGTCGTCGCTGATACCAAGCAATGGGAACAGGCAGCCGCTTACCACATTGACCGGCATTCTGCGGTCGAGGCTTTTGCGAAGAATGCCGGATTGGGTTTCGCCATTCCCTACCTACACAACGGTCAGATGCACGATTACGTGCCCGACTTTCTTATTCGACTCAAGACAGAGCCCGCAAGCTATCTGATCCTGGAGACCAAGGGGTACGATCCTCTTGAAGAAGTAAAACGGGCTGCGGCTGAACGGTGGGTGGCTGCGGTGAATGCCGATGGAACCTATGGCCGGTGGCAGTATGCCATCGCGAAGAAGGTTTCCGATATTCCAGAGATCATAAAAACAGCATCGGCACTAAAGTAAAGTCAACTGCAGTACATCCGGCCGAGGCAAAATAAGGGGTCGGGAGCCGACCCCTCCTCCCGCGCCCTCTGCGCCACGCTCGAAGAGGTGGTTCATGCCGCAGCCAGCCCGACTCCTCGCCGCGATCTGCTTCCTCCTGACCCTCTCTGCTCAGATTTCGGCCGGCAGCGACCGTGATCCGGACGCCTCGCTGACCCCTTGGGCGGTGAACAGTGAGAAGTGAATGGTGAAAGGGAGAGGGCCGGTTGTAGTCGAAGAGCCCCCATTCGATGGGGGCGGCCTGGCGGTAGGCCTTGTGCATCTGGTCGCTGTGCGGCCAGAAGTCGGGGCTGGTGCGAGGCGGTGAGTTGATCGCGCTTCGCCGGTAAGGCAGGAATGCCTCTTACGCTTCCCTTCCTTGAATATGGCCGTTGCTCGCTTCCTTGTTAAATGCAGCCTATAATACAGACGGACGTGATCCCTCATGCGATAGGGAGGATCAAGCATGACTAGATCGGATCGATCGGACCGGGCTGGAAGTTATCAGCAGCAGCCTACCGGCTACCGCGCGTTCATTCCGGCCCCGTTGCCACCCGATCCGCCGCTGCGGCTTTCAGGAGAATTGCAGGGGCTGCTCTCGCAGGGTGATCGTGCATTGGGGCGGCTCGACGGCTCGGTCCTCACGCTCCCCAACCCCGATCTTTTCGTCTTCATGTATGTGCGTAAAGAAGCCGTGCTCTCCAGTCAAATCGAAGGGACGCAGAGTTCGCTACAGGACCTGTTGGAGGCTGAAGCCGATCTTTTCGGCGAGGCGCGCCCTGCAGATGTGGCCGAAGTCGTGAACTATGTCGCGGCGATGAACCATGGGCTTGCGCGTCTGTCCGAACTGCCTGTCTCCGTCCGTTTGATTCGGGAGATTCACGAGAAACTCTTGCGCGGCGTGCGCGGCAGCCGAATGACGCCGGGCGAATTGCGTCGCAGCCAGAATTGGATTGGACCTGCGGGGTGCGCGCTCAATACGGCCGCCTTTGTGCCGCCGCCCCCCGACGTTGTGCCGGCGGCACTCTCCGATCTGGAGCGTTTCCTCCACCAGGACGACGATCTGCCGCTCCTGATCCAGATTGGCCTTGCACACGCTCAATTCGAGACCATTCACCCCTTTCTCGACGGCAACGGCCGCGTTGGTCGCTTGCTCATCACCTTTCTGCTTACCGAGCGGGGCGTGCTCCACAAGCCGGTGCTGTACTTGTCACATTACTTCAAAGCCAATCGACAGGCCTACTATGATCGCCTGCAGGCGGTGCGTGATCGCGGGGATTGGGAGTCCTGGCTCGCCTTCTTTCTGCGCGGCGTGATCACGGTGAGCAAGGAATCTGCGGAGACAGCGAAGCGCATCCTTCATCTACGCGAGCAGCATCGCGGTGCGATTACGCATCACCTCGGACGGGCGGCGGGGAACGGGCATAAAGTGCTGGAGTCCTTGTTCGACCGTCCGATCGTCTCGGTGTCCGATGTCGTCAAGCTGACCGGGACGACTTACGCGGCGGCCAACAACCTGGTGGCACGTCTGGCTAAGCTGGATATCCTGGCGGAGATCACCGGTTATGCGCGCAACCGGCGGTTCCGCTACGACCCCTACGTGCGCTTGTTCACCGATGAAACGTTGGAGGCTGGACTATGACCCGCTTCGGTGTCATGGTGGAACGAATCAACTGAAGCGATATCTGAAGGAACGCATCGGGTCCCTGCCTCCCCAAGCCTGGGATGCCGTGGAAGCCGGCATGCGGTTGGTCCTCGGCTTGCACAATTCCAGGTGAGCGGTCCACAGCAATCTTTTCTCACCGATTCTCCAGCCGGTTGTAGTCGAAGAGCCCCCATTCGATGGGGGTGGCCTGGCGGTAGGCCTTGTGCATCTGGTCGCTGTGCGGCCAGAAGTCGGGGCTGGTGCGCCGCACGCCGAAACGCTCGACGAACTTCCGGTAGTCCTCTTCGCTCGTCAGGGCGGCGATGGCCGCGGTGAACTCGGGCAGCTTGGCCCGCTCGACCCGGTAGAAGGCGTTGGGGTAGGCGCCAACGATGCCGCGCGCGAGGGTCAGGGCGTCTTCATCCGGCAGGCGGCGCGCCTCCAGGTTGAAGAGCGAGGCGATGTTGCTGTACGCCTCGTCGTGGATCACCGTGTACATGCGGTCATTGCGAATCTCCGGCCGAATCTCCGGCTGATTCTCCGGGCGCATCTCAGGCCCTGCCCCCTCCGTGACGGCCAGGAACATGACTTCGGGCAGCCATTGCAGGGCCCGGCCCTTGAGCCGCGCCAGGTCGGTCAACTGGTTGCGCAGCTCCGCGTCCGGTTCGCCCTGGAGATCGTAGGCCTGGTTCAGCGAGCCGGTGAGCCGCTGGCGCAGGAGGTCGAAGAGCTCGTCTTTGGGTTTGTTCGTCCGGTAGGGGATGCCGCTTTCGTAGTCGAAGTGGATGCGGCTGCCGTAGACATAGTCCTTCACCGACTGGTGCGCGTCCCGGTACCAGTAGTCTCGCTCCTTCTCCCGCATCTGCATGGGCAGGAGCATCAGGAAGTTGAATTCCCCCTCCATGCGCAGGAAGTCCATGTAGAGGCGCGTGTCGAGCTGGTGCCCCGCGAAGCCGAAGACGTCGAAGCCGGCGACCAGCAGGTAGTAGACCCGTTCGAACAGGTCGTAGGAGACGAGCCAGGCGGTTTTCGGATTGTCGCCGACGAAGCCTTGCACGACGGAGGCGCTGTCGGCATGGCGGAAGACGGTCAGGGCCGCGTTCTGGTTGGTCCCCCGTCCGTCCCAGACGAAGGCCAGCTCGGCGGCCTCGTCGTTCAGTTGCAGGTTTTCGAGGTAGACCTGCTTGGCCTGGAGGAACTCGTTCTGCATGTGGGAATACTTCAACCAGGACACCAGGCCCAGCCGGCCGGTGCCCTCTTCGGTCGGCAGGTAGAGGTGCTTGCTCTCGCGCGCCAGGAACTCCTCGATGTGCGTGAGGGCGGCGCTCTCCGGGTCCACGAAGAAGATCCAGAACCGGTCTTCGATCACGTCCAGCGCGACCGGGCCCCGGCAGACCGGTCCCTTGATGAACTGCATGACGAAGACATGGGCGTCGTCGAGCAGAAATTTGTAGCGCGCGCGGACGGGCAGCGCCTGGAAGGTGATGAAGGGGTTGGAGGCGACGGCCGGATTGTAGGAGGGGAGCGAGCGGACTTCATAGGCGGTGTCGAGGAACAGTTCCTGATACCGCTGCTTGCGCGCCGGGCCGAGCGCATAGGGAATGTGCGTCTTGGCCAGCAGGCTGGACCGGTCCAACTGGAGCCGGTAATAGAAGCGGCCCGGGCCCGGATCGTCGTAGGGGCGGCGCGTGGCGATCGGGTCGATCGGCTGGCCCGGCGCCGTGCGGGAGCGGACCAGGCGGAACCAGCGCCGGTCGGGGAGGCCCTCGAAATACAAGTGGGTCAGGTGCAGGTGCTCGTAGAGGTAGCGGCTCATCAACTGCTGCTTGGGCTGCTCGCCGTTGAGGAAGGCCTCCCAGTCCCGGATGGGCGCGTCATAGTCGGACGGCGGGGGGGCCGGTTCCCGGTAGGGGGCGCCCTGCCCGATCCACCTGATCAGGGTTTCGTGTTCGCGCTCGGTCAGCCCGGGCAGGCCGTAGGGCATGCCCCAGAGCGGATATTTCTCGGCAAAGCCGTCGAACTGGGTCTCGGTGGGACATTGTTGGTCGCGGTTCAACGCGAAGTCGAATGAGTCGGGCAGGGGCGCCTGGGCCGGCAGGGGATGGGCCCGCTTGAGCGCCAGCATGCGCGCGAGCAGGCCGGCCTGGCGCGCCGCCTCGGTCGGCTGCGCCGATTCGGCCAGGACCGGGAAAAAGTCCTTCTTCCGCCAGTCCGCGACCGACTGGGCGTCCGCGAACAGGCGCGTCGGTTCCGTCTTGAGCAGCCTGGTGGTGTCGTAGACCGGTTTCTTATGCGCGCCCCTGGCCAGGCCCTCGTAGGCGCTGAGGTTCAACTGGCAGGGCGCGTCGTAGCAACCGTGGCAGACGACGCAGCGGCGTTCGAGGATCGGCTGCACGTCCCGCCAATAGTCCACCGAGGCAATCCCCTCCGCCGTCGCCGGGGGCGCGGTCTGCGAGAGGGGCGGGGGCGCTTCGCCCTGGATCGGTTGCGTCGGTTGCTGCGGCTGCGCGCAGCCGGCCAGGGCCAGCAGCAGGATGAGGGCGGCCGTGCGGCCCTGCTTATCGCTGCGGTGGTGTGGCCCCATCACAGCGTCTTCATGTCGATGACGAAGCGATAGCGCACGTCGCCTGTGATCGTCCGCTCGTAGGCCGTTTCGACCTGCTGGATGGGAATGACTTCCACGTCGGCGGTGATGTTCTTGGCCGCGCAATAATCCAGCATCTCCTGCGTCTGGCGGATGCCGCCGATGAGCGAGCCGACCAGCCGCCGGCGGCGCAGGACGAGCGAGAAGGAGGACAGCGGCGTCGGCGCGGGCGGCGCCCCGACCAGGATCATGGTGCCGTCCGTCTTGAGCAGTTCCAAATATGCGTTGAAGTCGTGCGGGGCCGAGACCGTGTCGAGGATGAAGTCGAACCGCCGGGCGAGCTTCGCGAAGGTCTCCGGATTGCCCGTGGCCTGATGGTCGGCGGCGCCGAGGCGCAGGGCATCCTGCTTTTTGCTGTCGGAGCGGCTGAGCACGGTCACTTCCGCGCCGAAGGCCTTGCCGAACTTGACCCCCATGTGGCCCAGCCCGCCCAGGCCCACCACGGCCAGCTTGTGGCCCTTGCCGACGCCCCAATGACGCAGGGGGGAGTAGGTCGTGATGCCGGCGCAGAGGAGCGGCGCCGTGCCGGCCAGCGCGAGGCCGGCGGGAATCTTCAGGCAAAAGGGTTCTTCCACGACGATCTGATTGGAGTAGCCGCCGAACGTCGGCGCGCCGCTCTTGTCCTTGGCGTTGTAAGTCCAGACCGGCATCGCGTCGCAATATTGCTGCTCGCCCGCGCGGCAGCTCTCGCAGGCGCGGCAGGAGTCCACGAAGCAGCCGACCCCGGCCAGGTCGCCGACCTTGAAGCGGGTCACGTTCGCGCCGATGCGGGTGACGCGTCCGACGATCTCATGGCCCGGCACCATGGGGAAGAGGGCGCCGCCCCATTCGTCGCGGGCCTGATGGATGTCGGAGTGGCAGATGCCGCAATAGGCGATCTCGATGAGCACGTCGTGGGGCCCCGGCTCGCGCCGTTCGAAGGCGAAGGGGGCGAGCTTCGACGTGGGGCCCTGGGTGGCATAGCCGCGAGTAGGGAGCATGTCTCAACCTCCTGCTGCCGACGGATGTGACGACGCTACTGTTGGTCCTCCGGGTCGTCCAGCTCGGAGGGGGTGACGAGGAGGCTCTGGCCCGGCACGCGATACTCCTCCGAGGCCCAGGCGCCCAGGTCGATGAGCTGGCACCGTTCCGAGCAGAAGGGGCGCCAGTGGTTCCCTTCCCAGCTCGCGGGTTTTTTGCAAATGGGGCATGTCATCGGCTTCCTGCTGTTCATGCCGTCTCCCCGCCCGGCGGGACCTCACCGGCCGGCGCCCGCCGCGGCAAAAGCCGTGGCGATCAGGGCTTGCGCCTCCTCCTGGATGCGCCGTAAGTGCGCCGGGCCGCGGAAACTTTCTGCATAGAGCTTATACACCTCTTCGGTGCCGCTGGGCCTGGCGGCGAACCAGCCTTGCGCGGTGACGACTTTGATGCCCCCGATGGCGCCGCCGTTGCCGGGGGCCTGGGTGAGGATGGCGGTGATGGGTTCCCCCGCCAGCTCGGTGACCGATATCTGCTGCGGCGACAATTTCTGCAGGATGGCTTTCTGCGCCTGGGTGACCGGGGCGTCGATCCGCTCATAGGCCGGGTCTCCCAGCGTTTGCGTGAGTTCTTGGTAGCGCTCGGCTGGGTCGCGTCCCGTGGCGGCCATGATCTCCGCGGCCAGGAGGTCCATGATGAGGCCGTCCTTGTCGGTGACCCACACGGTGCCGTCGCGGCGGAGGAAGGCCGCGCCCGCGCTCTCTTCGCCGCCGAAGCCGAGCGAGCCGTCGAGCAGACCTTGCACGAACCACTTGAACCCGACCGGCACTTCCAGCAGACGGCGCCCCGCCTTGGCGGCGACGCGGTCGATCATGCTGCTGCTGACGCAGGTCTTGCCGACGGCCGCCTCCGCCCGCCAGCCAGGCCGGTGGGCGAAGAGGTAGTCGATGGCGACGGCGAGGAAATGGTTGGGGTTCATGAGGCCGCCGGTCCGCGTGACGATGCCGTGACGGTCGGCGTCCGTGTCGTTGCCGCAGGCCAGGTCGAAGCGGTCTTTGAGCGCAATGAGCGAGGCCATGGCGTAGGGGGAGGAGCAGTCCATGCGGATCTTGCCGTCCCAGTCGAGCGTCATGAACCGGAAGGTCGGGTCCACGCGGTCGTTCACGACCTGGAGGTCGAGGCCGTAGCGGTCGGCAAGCGGCTTCCAGTAGGCGACGGCCGCGCCGCCGAGCGGATCGATGCCGATCTTCAGTTTGGCGCCGCGGATGCGCTCCAGGTCCACGACGTGGCTCAGGTCCGCCAGATAGGTGCCGACGTAGTCGTGCTTTTCTGTGCCTGCGGCGTTGGCCGCCTGGGCATAGGGCTGGCGGGCGACGCCGGTCAGGTTGGCGGCGAGCAACTCATTGGCCCGGTTTTCGATGGCCTTGGTCGTCTGGCTGTCCGCCGGGCCTCCGTGCGGCGGGTTGTATTTGAAGCCTCCATCTTCGGGCGGATTGTGCGAGGGGGTGATGACGATGCCGTCGGCCAGGCCGTTTTGGCGGCCTCGGTTATAGATGAGGATGGCGTGGGAAATGACGGGGGTGGGCGTGTAGCCTCCCTCCCGGTCGATGCGCGTCCGGACGCCGTTGGCCGCCAGGACTTCCAACGCGGTCCGGAATGCCGGCTCGGAGAGGGCGTGGGTGTCCTTGCCGAGGTAGAGGGGCCCGGTGACGCCGGCCTGATGCCGCTGTTCGCAGATGGCTTGCGTGATGGCCAGGATGTGGGCCTCGTTGAAGGTGCCGCGCAGGGCGGAGCCCCTGTGTCCGCTGGTGCCGAAGCTGACCCGCTGCTGCGGATCGGCCGGATCGGGCCGGCGCGTCTCGTACTCCCGTTCGAGCCGGGTGACGTCGATGAGTTGCTCGGGGAGGGCCGGCTGTCCGGCGCGCGGATGCTGGTTCATCTTCGGAGGCTCCTGTACGGCTCCCGGTCCGGCCGCCCCGCTCCCGTGTTCCCTACCATGGCCATGGGCGCGTACCATGGCGCGGGAAGGAGTATAGCCGTCCCGCGCGCGCTTGTCAGCGTCCTTCCGTCGGGGACGGTTCTCCCCGCCGATTTTCCAATCGCCTGCCCAATCTGCTACAGTAGTTTCCATGCAGATGCGCAAACGACGGGCCGAGCTCTATGCCTGGCTGCCGGGGCTGATCGTCATCATGACGGTGGTGGCGCTGGCCGTGGGCACCCTGGCTCTGCACCACCTGGAGACCGAACTGGTGGCCTTTGCCGGAGAAAGCCTGGCGATCGCCGCCACCGACATTGCGGACAAGCTGGACTTGCTCCTGTTCGAGCATTACAGCGAGGTCCAGATCCTGGCCGGGGCGCTGGATGCCGCCATCTCCGATCCGCAACATTTAACCAAACATCTGTCGGCTTGGCAGCAGGTCCACCCGGCCTATCTCTGGATGGGGGTGACGGACGCGGGGGGCCGGTTGGTGGCGGCCACCGATCTGCAACACGTCGGGCAGGATCGCAGTAAGGACCGTTGGTTCCTGGCGGTGCGGGAGAAGGACGAGGTCTTGGTGGAAGACGCCAAGGTTTCCTCCGAAGCCGGCGGGGTGGCGGCGCTCTCGTTTACGGCCCCGATCAAAAGCGCGGAGGGCAAGTTCCTGGGGGCGGTGAGCGTGCGCATGGGGTTGCCGGCGATGGAGGGGGTCTTCGGGCGGACGATCCGTCTGTTCCAACTGGAGCGGGGGATCAGCGGTATGGTGCAATGGCGGTTGCTGACCAAGGACGGATCGCTGCTGTTCGACTCCTCCCTGGGCCGGGCGGACCGGGAGAACCTGGTGCAACGCGGGCAGGCCTCCGCGCTGCTGCTCGCCTCGACCGCGCCCGCCGGCTATGTCGAGGAGGATCAGGTTCCGCGGCGGGTGAAAGTCGTGACCGGCTATGCGCGGACCGAAGGCTACGGGCGGTTTCCCGGGCTGCAATGGGGCGTGCTCGTGCACGTGGCGCGGAAAGACGTGCTCCGGCCCATCTATGGCATCATGGGCGAGGTGGGGGTTGCTGGCGCCGCCGTGGGCCTGCCCTTGCTGACCCTGCTCTTCTGGACCTCCCTGCGCTTGCGCAAGGAATGGGCCCGCATCCTCAAGCACGAAGCGCAGTTGGCCGCCACTTTGGCTAGCACGGCCGATGCCGTCCTCGTGACCGATCCGACCGGCCTCGTGACGTCCGTGAACCGGGCCGCTCAGGCGCTGATCGGCTGGAGTCCGGACGAATTGCTCGGCAAGAAAATCCACGAGGCCATTACGTTCAGGCAGGGGAAGGCCGATCAACCGCTGGATAGCCTGATCGAGCCGGCGCTCCATGGAACGGCCAAGTCGCTGCCTCCCATTGTCCTGGTGTCCAAGCAGGGCCGCGAAGTCATGGTGGAAGGGACGTTGTCGCCCATTCGGGACGACGCCGGCAAGCTGATCGGCGCGTTGATGGCCTTGCGGGATATCACCGAGCGGACCAGGGTCGAACGCCGCCGGGAGGCGCAGTACGAGGTGACAAAAGTTCTGGCGGAGTCCTCCACCTTGGACGATGCGGCGCCCCGCCTCCTGGAAACCATTTGCGTCAGCCTGCACTGGGCGGTGGGGCTCATGTGGACGGTGGATGAGGCGGCGAACCAGTTGGAGTTCGTCGAATTCTGGCATGTGCCGGCCGACACGGTCCCGGCCTTTGAAACGGCCAGCCGGCGCGCGGCCTTTGCGCCCGGCATCGGCTTGCCCGGCCGGGTCTGGGCGTCGAAAAAGCCGGCCTGGATTTCCGACGTCTCGCGGGACGGCAATTTCCCCCGCGCGCCGATGGCGGAGCAGGCGTGCCTGCACGGCGCCTTTGCCTTTCCCATTCTAAGCGGAGACCGGGTGCTGGGCGTGCTGGAGTTCTTCAGTCACGATGTCCGGCAGCCGGACCACGATTTGCTGCAAATGTTGAACTCTATCGGGGTTCAGGTCGGCCATTTTCTGGAACGGCATCAGCTGGCGCGGCAGGTGCGCAAAGCCCAGACCGGGGAGCGCCTCTGAAGGGGGCGTTTCGCCCAAGGTGCGGCGGGACGGATTCGTGCTTGCGTTCCCGGCAGACCTGTGGTAGGGTGAGGACGCTGCATTGTTAGGGCCTGGCACTGCAGCATCAAATAGCAAGGCCCGGAACCGATGTTGTTTTGCCCCGGGAATCTGATCGGAAGCCAGACCAAGTCGCCTCATGTTTCGCGCCTTCGGCCCGCTCCTTCCTATCGTGCTTTTTTTCTCGAGTCCAAGACAATATCATTAGCGAGGAGGGACCCCAATGGGTTCGAAGATTTATGTGGGTGGCTTACCGTATTCCGCAACCGAGCAGCAGCTCAGCGAGCTGTTTGCGCCGCACGGCACCGTTGAATCGGCGCGCGTGATCACGGACAAGTTCACGGGCCAGTCCCGTGGGTTCGGGTTCGTGGAAATGGCCACGGAAGAGGATGCCAAGAAGGCGATTGCGGCGTTGAATGCGACCCAGATGGGTGGCCGGACGCTGACCGTCAATGAAGCCAAGCCGCAGGAGCCGCGCTCCGGGGGCGGTGGCGGCGGTCGTGGCGGATTCGGTGGCGGCGGCGACCGTGGTGGCCGCGGCGGCCGCTTCTAACAACCCCGTCGTTTGATATGCCGGGGGCGCCTCCTGGGAGGCGCCCCCGCTTCTCTCGCAGGTTCTCGCACCACTCGTATCTCGTTTCATATATACCTAGGGGGGCTTCAGCCCAATGACCTCATCTTCCGCCACCGCCGGTCCCTTTGTTCCGCGTCGCATCAGTTTTGGGGCGTCGTTTCTCTTTGCCCTGGTCTGCCTCGTGGCGTTGGTCGGGGTGCCCGCTTACGGCTACTACGTCGGGTACAGCTGGGTGGACTGGGCCATGTTCGGCCTCCTCTACGTGGTGACCGGTCTGGGAATTACGGTGGGCTATCATCGGTTGCTCGCGCACCGGAGCTTTACCTGCCCCGATTGGGTCAAGGGGGCGCTGCTTGTCGCCGGCGGCTGGGCCTTGGAGAACACGGCGCTCAGATGGGCCGGCGCGCATATCCGGCACCATGCCCGCTGCGATGAAGACGAGGACCCTTACAATGCCCAACGGGGTTTTTGGTTCAGTCACTGCGGCTGGGTGGTGTTGAAAGATCCTCATCGCGATCAGGACGAGAAATACCTGACCCGCTTGCGGCAGGACGCGGTGGTGATGTGGCAATACCGGTGGTACGTGCCGATCGTGCTCTCGGGGCTGGCGCTGCCTTTTGCCGTCGGCTATCTCTACAATGGATGGCGCGGCGGGGTGGGTTGCTTCCTCTTGGCGGGGGTGGGGCGGACGTTCTTCGTGCTCAATTCGACCTTCTGCATCAATTCCGTCTGCCACCTCTGGGGCAGCCAGAAATACGGGTCGGCGGACTCAAGCCGGGACAGTTGGTGGGTGTCCCTGCTGACGTTCGGCGAGGGGTACCACAACTATCACCATACGTATCAGAGCGACTACCGCAACGGACCCCGCTGGTACAATTTCGACCCGTCCAAGTGGCTGATCTATACCCTGTCCCTGGTCGGGCTTGCTTCGTCCTTGCGGACGGCCTCCGACGAGCCTTCGTAATGCCACTCCAGCCCGTGTGACGGGCTGCGTGCTGCTCGGCCTCACGGCCTGATTCCGCGCTCATCTTCCGTACGATGCTTCCGCAAGACACCGGGGCCGCGAGCCGCAGGCGCCTCGAGCCCCATCGCCACTGAGCTATCGCTCGCTTGTCGCTTAGCTGGCGGCCACAGCCCGGCCGTTCCCCGTATGGGCCAGTAGGAGGGCATCCCGATCCCTGTCCCTGGGCGCTTCCCTGACCACGGTGGGCTTCGCCGAGGGCTGGTCCGCTTGCCGCATCTCCAAGGTGCCGCTGAACAGGACCCCTTCTTCCATTGCCACGACGGGCGCCGTGACCGAGCCGGTCAATATGGCCGGGGCCAGGAACCGGACTTTCTCGGTGGCCAGGATGTCGCCGGTGATCTGTCCGAGGCAGAGCACTTTGCGGGCCTGGACTTGCGCGAAGATCACGGCGCCACGCCCGATCAGCACGGTGCCGTCGGTGATGATTTCCCCTTCCATCTTGCCGTCGATGCGGACCGTCCCGCTGTACCGTAGACAGCCCTTGAACTCCATGCCCCTGGCGATGGACGCCATGACCTGGCTATCCGCTCCTTCATTGGCAAAGAGATTCGTGTCCTGGTCGGTCGCGTCCGTCGTCTGGGCAAAGCCGTCTCCCCCCTGCTTCTGGGGGCCATCGGTACGGTTCCACATAGCACGCTCCTTTCGGTTAGGAAACACAGCCACACTGACTGGCGCTGCTGGGACAACGCATCAATCGTGCCACCAGGTACCATATGGGCGTGATCGTGCCGAAATAGTTTTAATATCAGTATCTTGGGTGTGTCGAGGCGACTCGGGCGTTGCGCCTGGTGGAACTGTACGCCGTCATGGCTTTGACGGATAAGGGAAAAATTCATGACAGGTTGGCCGAACGCCTTGACTGGAGAGAGGCGCACGCATTCCTTGACAGAGGCCGGGCGAATCCAGCAGGATCAACCCCCGATGCGACACCGTTGGACCTGTTCAGGCTACGTATTGGTCATGACCCTGGCATGGCTGGCCGGCTGCGTTTCGGTCCAGGTCGAGCCGCTGTCGCTGGAGCCCTATCCCCCTCGCCCCGGCGGGCCGCCCGCAGCCTTGGAGGCTGACCCGGCCCGGCCTCACGTGAACTTGGCGCGGTTTATTGCCACCAGCGACTCCGATTACGTGGACGAGGATACGTTGAGAGGGAAAATCCTCGTCTCTGCCGGCCGGTATGGCGCCGATGCCGTGGTCATGGGCAAGTACGATCTGATCGAATCCAACAGACTGGGCCAGACCTATCAGTCGACGAACGCTCCCGGGATGCAGAATTCTCTTTTCGGCGGCATGGGGAGCGGGATGCCGTTTTTTTTCGATCCCTGGACGTATGTGCAGGCGCCGGTGGATCGGGTGGAGTATCTCCAGTACCAATCGGGCATCGCGATTCGATACAAAGACGGGGCCACGGCCGCTCTCCATCAAGGCGGTCCGCCATCCTGACGAACACGAAAGGAGCAGCTATGCGAGAGCGGATCTATCTCCACCTAGTGGCGGCCCTCCTGCTGACCGGCTGGGGCTGCGCCGCGGTGGCTCCGCCCCCCGAGGCGGCTCATCCGGCGGACCTGGTCGTGACCATGCTGGAGCGACACCTCGGCCAGTTGGATGCCAACGTTGATCGCTTGGACAAGCAGCTTGCCGATCTGCAAAAAGTGCCGGAGACCCCGGATCCCACCTTGCGCGAAATTCGCGCCCTGGACCTCAGCGGGTGGCAGCTGCACCAGCAACAGTTGAAGGTCCAACGCGAACACTTCCGGTTTGCCCTGGAGCAGCTCCGGCAGGTGAAGGCCCATCCGGACAACAAGGCCCAGCTTTTGGAGCAATGGACCAAGCATGAGCAGGACTACGAGCGCGCTCTGGACGGCCTGCGGCAGCAGCGGCATCAGTTGGAGCAGCAGCGGCACAAGGTCGAGGCGCAAGTGGTGGAGCGGTATCTGCGCTGAGAAGACCGGTCCGCCGTTGTGGGCCTGCGATCTTGCGTCGGTTTGGTGATCGGGGTATCCTTGCCGGTCGAAGCGGCGATAGGGGAATGGGATGTCATCGGGGAACGCGGTCATGATGCGCCAGGAAGTTCGAGCCATTCTCTCTCTGCTGCTCGTGGCGCTGGTGGGCGTACTGCTATCCTGTGCGCGGCATGATCCGCTGGCCCCAAAGGTTCCGGCCCAGAATATGGAGGAGGCCAAGGCCCTGAAGGCTCCGTTCGGAGCGGCCAAGAGCGCCCCGCCGGAGATCGTGGCGGAAGGCAAGCGGCTCTTCGAGGGCAAGGGGGCCTGTATCCACTGTCATGGCGAGGGCGGCAAAGGCGATGGGCCGGCCGGCAGCAAACTGTACCAACATCCCGCCGCAGATTTCACCAGCTGTAAAATGCATGAACTACGGACCGATGGGGAGCTGTTCTGGACCATGGACCACGGAGTGCCGGGTACGGCGATGGTGGACATGGTGCACAGCGGCAAGCTGAAAGAGATCGAGGCCTGGAAGATCGTCGCCTATTTGCGGTCCCTCTGTACGTTGCCATGATCGGGCGCCCGGCAGGCACGAGTGCCCTCGGTTCCCGGACCCTTCGACGGAGGCCCTGACGCCGTGATCATGCGCATGTTGAAACGACGCAGCCTCATCATCATCGTCTTCGGCCTGATCGCCTTCCTGAGCTACGAGTGGAGCCTGCTCGTGCCGAAGGCGGACGCGATCCCGGCCTTCGCCCGCAAATACAATTTCGCCTGCAACGTCTGTCACGTGCCCGGGTTTCCCAAGCTCAACGACTTCGGCAACCTGTTCCGGGACCATGGCTATCAACTGGGCGCGGAGAGCGACTTGCCGGAGCACGAGAGCATCAACATGGGCTACTGGCCGGTCTCCTTGCGGACGCAGGTGGGCTATCGGAGCCTGACCTACGGTCCCCCCGGCGCCCGTGGCGGCGAGGTCTCCACCGGCAGCTTCGGGTTCAAGACCCTCAATTTGCTCTCTTACGGGGTCCTGGCGAAGGACATCAGCTACGGCATCATCTATGCGCCGGCCCTGAACAGCGGGAACTATGGATCGGCGGCGACGGGCGGAGACCTGCCCAATGCCTTCGTCCGGTTCAACAATCTCCAGCGCTTCCTGGGCGGGGACGCGAACAGCTACTTGATGAATTTCAAGGTCGGCAAGTACGAGCCGGAACTGCCCTTCAGCGCGTTCCGCAACCCGACCCAGTTCAACACGCCCATCGTGTTCTACAACTATCGGGCTGGCACTCCCTACAACTCGGCCAACTTTCCGTCGAACAGCGCCGTCAGCAATGGCTACGGCAACGCCACCATGTCGTCGTTGCAACAGGGCCTGAACGGAGCGGAACTGGCCGGGATCAAGTCCACCTCGGTGACCAACGGGTACTTCCGGTATTCCCTGAACGCCTTTTCGACCACCGGGCCTTTCGGGAACAACGGGGGGCGCAACATGATCTTCTACGGCCACGCGACCCAGTCCTTCGACGGGTACGGGATCGTCAGCGGCCACCGAGTCGGCGTGTCCTGGTGGCACGGGGATTCCCCGACCACGCCCAACGGGCTGACGACCGCCAATGGGACCGCGTCCAACGGCAAGACCTTCGACCGGATCGCGCTCGATGCCAGTACGACCTTCGACGGCCAGTGGAACCTCTTTGGCTCGATCATCCATGCCAAGGACAGCAAGGACCTCATCGCCAACAGCGCTACGTTGGGGCCCAGGCGGGATGCGGTGTGGAACGGCGGATTCGCCGAACTGGATTGGTCCCCCAACCAACTGCCGTTCTTCGGGACGCCGGGCTGGATGCTTCTCTACCGCTATGACCTGATCCGCAACGAGCAGCAGGGTGTCCGCACGGTTCCGGGCGACTACAACAACGTGGACTCCCACACCTGGATGACCCGCTACTATATCCACCAATCAGCCCGTACGGACGTCGCCTGGCACACGGAATACAATTGGTTCCGGACCAGGGCAACGGGAACCAACGGCCGGGACACGGTCGGGCAGCTCTTCTTCACGGGCATCGACTTCGCCCTGTAACAGGATCGTGAACATCTTGAACCCTCTTACGATGTCTTGGCCGACACTGCTGCTCATCATGGGCGTGTCGTATCTCGCCCAGGCTTGTTCCGGCCCGCAGCCGGCCCGCATCGTCTGCGGCCAATGTGAAGAGGAAGACCGGTTCGTCCGCCTGCAGGCCCGCAGCGACGCGCCGGGACCGGAGCGCCGGTCGTTCGCCCATCCGTTCACGCTGAGCCAACAGGACTGGACGCTTCTGTTGCGCAGTCTGCGCATGCAGCGCATTGAGGAGGCCTTCCCGCTGCTGGCCTCGAAGGGGACGCCGGCGGAGGCGTTCACCGCCGAGGAAACAACCTACCTGAGCGAGACCTTCTCCAAGGCCTTCGCCAAGGCCGGCACGGATGATTGGGTCTTGTTCGCCCTGACCCGCCGATCGTCGACGGAGGTCAGCGAGTTGACGACCGGCGCCTGCTATATCGAAGGGGAGCGGCTGCACGTGCTGCTGGCCAACTATCGGTTTCCGGTCACGCTTCCCGGCGTCCGGGCGCTCTTGTGGGAGCAGCCGCTCTATGCCTATCCGCCGTTCTATGCCGTGGCGCCGGGGGAGTTTCAGACCCTCGCCAGGCGGTATGGACTGCAGGGGCGCCTGATCGCCTCGGGGGTGCCGGACATCACCATCGACATCAAGCCGCTGCTGTTGGCGTCGCTCGGCTCCAAGCCTGCCGCGCCGCCGGGCAAGGCCGATGGGGCTCAGGCGGGGCCGGCTTCGGGAGCGTCCGTTGAAGACTCGCTGGCGTTGCTCCAACGGCTGAAAGAACGGGGCCTCGTCACCGAGGACGAGTACCGAGAGAAAAAACAACAACTCCTGAATCGGTTTTGACCGTCGCGATGAAGATCCTCCACCGGCGTCCTCACACGGTTCTTGTCCTGGGCGTGATGCTGGCGCTGGCCGGGTGCGCCAGCGTGGACATGGTCCGGCTCACCAGCCAGCAGTTCCCGTCGAAACGGTCCGTGGAGGAGGTGGAGGTGCTGCAGCAGGTACCGGCCTGTCCGCACGTGGCCCTGGCGGAACTACGCGTCGAGGACACCTCCGACGGCTACGGGACCATGCAGCAGAACATGCTGGAGAAAGCCGCCGGGATCGGGGCCGACGCGGTGGTCTTCGCAAAGCCCGAAGAGCAGATCCAGCATCAAGTCACCTATCAGCCGGGTATGATGATGAGTCCTTTCGGGTACGGAGGATTCGGCTACGGCGGGATGATGTATGGGCCCTATCCCTATGGCATGGGCTATTACGGCGGGTATCCGGCCTATGGCGGGGGCGCGGCCGTCCCCTACGACGTGGAGGTCAAATCGCTCAAGGGCTTGGCCATCCGGTACATTCAATCGTCGGGGCCCAAGTGCTGACCCGAGCTTCCCTGAATCCTTTCCTAACCTCCTGATCCTAACCTTCAGGGCGGTCACTCTCTTCGGCCGGTTTGCCTAAACCGGCCAGAGCCATCCATACCCTCCGGTCAGGGCACGCCGCTCAGTTCCTGCAGTTCATCCATGAGGATGTGGTTGTTGAAGTGCTCCGTGGTGCGCAGGAGGACGAACAGGAGCGTGAAGGTCACGAAACAGGCGATGATCTTGTGCAGGAGCTTCACCGTGTCCCTCCGGCGTTCGCGCCGACCTCCTGTGTAGCAGAATCCCGAGCCTGAGGGAAGCGGCCGCGCCTTGACCGATGCGCCCGGAGCCAGTATGGTGGACTCACGAGCATCGGAGCGCAGACCCCATGGCCGGCAAAACCACCTACCGGACGCCCGAAGAGCTCGCCGCCCACATCCGCGTCGCGCGGGGGCTCGAGCCGGCCGACCTCGTCATCAAGCACACCCGTTTCCTGGATGTCTACAGCGGCGCGTTTTTGCCCGGGGATGTGGCCGTCTACCGCGGGCGCATCGCCGGCACGCAGCAGGTCTATCAGGGCCGGCGCGAGCTGGATGGCTCCTCCCTCCTCGTGGTGCCCGGCTTCATCGACGCCCACGTCCATATCGAAAGCAGCCTCCTGACGCCGGCCCGGTTCCAGCAGATGGTGCTGCCCTCAGGCACGACCACCGTGATCTGGGACCCGCACGAGATTGCCAACGTGCGCGGGGTGGACGGGTTGCGCTGGGCCCTGGCGGCGACGGATGGTCTGGATCTTGATGTCTTCGTGATGCTGTCCAGCTGTGTGCCCTCCACCAGCCCCGAACGGGAGTTGGAGACCAGCGGGGCGGAGCTGCACGCCGACGATCTGGCGGCTCTCTGCGACCATCCGCGCGTCCTGGGCCTGGCCGAGATGATGAACTATCCGGGCCTCCTGGCCGGGGAGCCGGACGTATTGCGCAAGCTGCTGGCCTTCCAGGAACGGCGGCTCGACGGCCACTGCCCGGGGTTACGGGGCAAGAAGTTAAATGCCTACGGCACCGCGGGCATCCACAGTTGTCATGAGTCCACGACCCTGGAGGAAGCCCGGGAGAAATTGCAGAAGGGACTGCACGTGCTGATCCGGGAGGGGTCCTGCGCCAAGGATGCGGACGCGCTCCTGCCGCTGCTGGACGACTATTCGTCGGCCGTCGTCGGCCTCTGCAGCGACGACCGCAATCCGGCCGATATCGTCCGCGAAGGCCACATCAACTGGATCGTGGACAAGGCGCTGCGCGCAGGCCTCAGGCCGGAGGTTGTCTTTCGCGCGGCCGGCTTCGCCACGGCACGGGCCTACGGGTTGGAGGATCGGGGTGTGGTGGCTCCCGGGTTCCTGGCGGATTTCTGTCTGGTCAGGCCGAAGGAGGCCGGTCGGTGGGAGTCGGGTCTGGCGGTCGAGGCGGTGTACAAGCGCGGCTCCCTCGTGGAGCGGGCGGCGTTGGAGGTCGCCTCCATCTCCTCACGGACACAGGCCTTGGCCGGCCATGGTTCCAACCTGCGTCTCGCCGCCTGTACGGCAGCCGACTTTCAGGTTCCGGCTGCTCCCGGCTTGTTGCAACAGCGGGTCCGGGTGATCGGCGTTCGGCGGCGGCAGATCGTGACGGACTTGCTGGAAGCCACGTTGCCGGTGTTGGACGGATCGGTGCGCGGCGATGTGTCGCAGGATGTGCTGAAAATCGCCGTCTTCGAACGGCATCGAGGGACGGGGAGGCGCGCCGTCGGGTTTGTCAAAGGATTCGGGATGCAACGGGGCGCGCTCGCGACGTCCATCAACCACGATTCCCACAATGCGATCGTGGTCGGCGCAGATGAGGCTCTTATGGCTGTGGCCCTGAACCGGCTGCGCGAGATCGACGGGGGCATCGTGGTCGCGCTGGATGAGACGAGCCTCGAGGCCTTGCCGCTGCCGATCGGCGGGCTCATGTGCGACCGGGCGCCGCAAGAGGTGGCGACGGCGCTCGAACGGCTGCGCGGGCTCGCCAAGACCTTGGGCTGCACATTGGAAGAGCCCTTCATCCAGCTCTCCTTCCTGGCCCTGCCAGTCATTCCCTCGCTGAAGATCACGGACCGGGGGCTGGTGGATGTGGAGCAGTTCCGCCTGGTCGGGACGGTAATGTAACCGGCTGTTGAAAAAGGGGCAAGTGAGGCGGCTGCGCCCAATGAAGAATATCTCTGTGCGCGGTGTCTTTCCCCCACTTCTCCAGCGCATCCCGCTCGCGGTTCTGCTACTTCCATACGGAAGCGGCAGCTGCAGCCCGGTTTATCTGAATCCTCCTGTCGGGGATTGACAAAGACGTCTGGACGTCATATTCTCTCGGGCATGTACAAGCGAGCTGTGCAGACCAAGCGCCGACCGGGAGAAGTGAGAGATGCGATCCTTTCCGTTCTTTCGACGAGGCCGGACGGGGCTCCTCTTCAGACCATCGAGCAGCATGTAGCACACCTCATCGGCAATTCCGCTCGCTCCAGCGTTCGTTCCTACCTGAGACTTAATACGCCCTCATTATTTGTGCGCACGACTCGAGGATATTACGGGCTGAAGACTAATGTGAGAGGGCGGAGCGCTCAGAAGGTTGCCGATCCTCAAGTCACGTATCGGCGCAGTTTCTCATCCGGTAGAGCGCTGATCCTCGAAAGCGATTGCTTGGAATGGCTGCGCGAACAGCAGCCCAACTCCGTTCATGCCGTCGTCACCGATCCTCCTTACGGGCTTTTTGAATATAGCCCTGAGCAGCAGGTTAAGCTGAGAAGCGGAAAGGGAGGGGTCTGGCGCATTCCTCCTTCGTTTGACGGTGTCCAACGATCTCCGCTTCCTCGCTTCACGGTACTATCGGACCAAGACCTTCGGGCGCTGGAGTTGTTCTTCTTCGAATGGGCGCAGATTCTTATTCCTGTCCTTGTGCCGGGGGCGAACGTTATCGTTGCAACGAACCCGCTGCTCTCGTACCTGGTTTCGAGCGCGTTGGTGCGTGCAGGTTTAGAACGACGAGGAGAAATCGTGCGCCTTGTCATGACGATGAGGGGGGGCGATAGGCCCAAAGCGGCTCACGAGGAATTTTCAGAAGTCAGCGTGATGCCTCGATCCATGTGGGAGCCGTGGTTGTTATTCCGGAAGCCCCTTGAGGGAAGAGTGCAAGACAATCTTCGGAAATGGGGGACGGGAGGGTTCCGGAGACCGTCTCTAGAAAAGCCGTTCGGGGATGTTATCGCGTCGGCGCCGACCCACAAGTCTGAAAGGGAACTCGCGCCGCACCCAAGTTTGAAGCCTCAACAGTTTCTGCGCACGTTGGTGAGGGGTGTGCTTCCACTTGGAGAAGGGATCATACTTGACCCATTCTGTGGGGCGGGATCAACGCTTGCTGCGGCCGAGGCGATGGGATATGCCAGCATCGGGATTGAAAAAGATCCCCACTATTTCGAGATGGCTCGGAAGGCCTTGCCGAAATTGTCGGTTTTCAAGAACGGAGCTCATTACAGTTTGAGCTTATAGACCCAGTTTTGCCTGAGCTTCTCAATCCCTCTTTTGTGCAAGGTCGCCGTCCGAGTCCCCAATTCTCCTCGCTGATTCTTTCGAAAATCTTCCTTGCCGACTTCTCCCAGGTAAATCTCTGTGACCGTCATCGGCGCTCTATCCCTGGCGGGCTCTGTTGAGTTGTCCACGTCATAGACGAACACACACATCCACTGATCGCGGGCGCCGTGGGTATCGACGGCGCCGCCGGCTTTCCGAGTCGTCTTGATTTCGACACCCTCGGAGCCAGCCTTGACCTTGTTGTCTGGATAGATTCCGCTGACCAGTAGATCAGGGTGACCGTTGTGGTAAAGGTTCACGGTCAACGTGCGAGAGTGTTTAGCGAGACTTGCCGTGAGCATGTCGGACAGAACGCCTGACATGATGGCAGGTCTGAGCATGTCATCGAGCCGGAGCAGTCCGCGCTGAACTAGGCCTCGGTTGACGTCGTAGAAGAAATCGTAAATGTCCTGCATCGCCATCTCGAAGTCCTTCAGTCGGAGTTCGAACGGCAATCGCGCTTTCTTGTTGAAGCTCCGAAGGTCGACTTCGTTGCGGGTGATTGACATGGCGCCTTCTCCCCCGACAGCCTGCTAGAGGCGGGTCTTCATGTAGGCGAGCAGCGCGTCTACCGCCCGATCTTCGGCGGCGCGATAGCTGTCCGGCGAATCCGCCAGGGCTTTGATGGTCAGCTTGCCGAGGATTTGCTGCGCATTCTTGTCCACGAACTGCACATCGACGAGCAGGAATCCATCCCCTACCGTGCCGGACACGGTGCCGATTTGCTGCTTCGCGTAGGATTCGTAAATCCCGCCGACGAGCTCCGTCACGGCGCCCATCCAGCGGAGAAATCGGTTGCCTGTGTCCCACTTGGTGACGGTGGTCTGGATGATGAGGGTCTGCTGGTTGGCCCCCGTGATGGCGGCGGCGACACGACGGAATTTGCCCATCGTCCCGATGTGCAGCAGCATCTTCTCATGGAAGTCATGGGTGATTTCGGCCGGGGCAGCCGGATTCTTCGGCTCCGGGATTTCCACGGAGTTGTAGGCGGTGAGCTTGGATTCCACCGGTTGCACCACGATGGTTTTCTGGATCTCGGCCGCACAGCCGACCAGGCCGAGACAGAGGAGGCCGGCGGCGAGCGTGAGGGAGAAAAATCCTGAGGTCGGGGCGATCGGCGGCTGATTGGTCCGTACGCGGCAGAACTGTACCATCGGGGGCATCATACCCTAACGCAGGGGGGAAATCCTACTGAGGAAGGCCGACCGGGACGTCGGCGGGATCGAGCTGCCGGTCGCTGATGCGTTGATCCTTCAGGTAGAAGCTGCCTGTCATGGCCTTGGCCTGCTTCTTCAACTGGGACACGATTTTGCTGACGTCGCCGGGGTGCTTGATCGGGGCGAACTCGTTCGTGACCACGGCGATGGAGAGCGTCATGAGCGGGAACTGTTCGCGATTTCCCTTGCGGTCCACCGAGTCGATGTAGCCGCGCAGGCGGTCCTCCCGGTCGTAGAAATCGGGAATGACCAGATCGAACCGCTTGATCACCGTCTGGCAGATGGCGTCGATCGTCGCGGGATCGCTCATGAACACGAAGTCGTCGCCGCCGACGTGGCCCACGAATCCCTCGGTCCCGGCCAGTTCGCTGACCACCGTCGTCAGCAGGCGGCAGGTCACCACCAGTACTTCATCGCCGCGGCCGTAGCCGTAACGGTCGTTGAACGACTTGAAATTATCCACGTCCAGGTAGGCCAGGGCGAAGGGGTGGCCGCTGTCGATCCGCCTGGTGGTCTCGCAGAGAATGGACGTGTTCCCCGGGAGCCTGGTCAGCGGGTTTGCATCCAATGAACGGGCCATGCGGCTCAGGCAGAGCCGGAGCCGGCGCACCACGTCGTTCGGCCGGTAGGGCATCGTGATGTAATCGTCCACGGTGAGCGCGCCCCAGTCCACGTCGTCCACACGGACTTCGCGGATGAGCACGACGATGGGGAGACGTCCAAGGATTGGATCGGCTTTGAGATCGCGCACCAGGGTTTCCACGGAACGGCCGCCGGCTCCGTCCGCCGCCAGGACCAGGGTCGGCGGGTTGTGAAACAACTCGTCCATGGCGAGGCCGCCCCCGTCGTTGGACTCGACCTCAAATCCGGCCCGGCCGAGGAGGCCGGCCAGCGTCGAGGCTTCGTCCGGGTCGTTGTGCAGGAGAAGCACGCGTCGTGTCGCCGTGGCTGCCATAGTATTCACAGAAAGTCGTCGATGGTGTCGAAGTCTCGCCATGCGATGTCGACGCAGGCGGCGAGCGCGTTATCATCCAGATTGACCAGCTTCCAGGCCTTCGACGCCAAGGGAGACACCGGTTGGTTGTCCATGGCGCCGTAGCCCATGGCTTTGGCCAGGATGTCCGCGACGTGGACGATTGCCGTCTGCAGCGGGGCATCACGCGCGAGCGTGGGTTGATGGTGGTACATCATGGGCTCTTTGAGCGAGTTGGGAAGGCTCCAGTGGTCCGCCAACCAGCCGGCCATCTCGGCGTGGGTCAGGCTGAGGATCTCCTGCTCGGCCTCCGTCCGCCAGAGGTCGCTCCCGTGCAAGGTTTGCTCGACCTGCACCGCCAGATCCGGCGCTTTCGAGTAGAGGGCGACTTGGCCGAGGTCGTGCAGCAGGCCGGCCACAAAGACCTCTTCCGGATGCGGGAGGCCGGCCCGCATTGCCAGGGTGTGGCAGGTCATGGCGACGGCCAGGGAGTGGCGCCAGAGTTGGCCCATCCCCGTGGCCATCATCATATCGAAGACGGAGGCGCAGATCGCCATCCGTTTCACGATGTTGAGTCCGAGAATCACGACTGCGTGACTGACCGTGCCGATCCGTTTCGGGAACCCGTAATAGGGCGAGTTGGCCAGCTTCAGGACTTTTGCAGCCAGCACTTGATCCTTCTCGATGATCTGCGCAATCTCTTCGGCGGAGGAGTTGGGCCGGTTGCTGATCGAGACAATCTTGTGCACCACCAGGGGCAGGGTGGGGAGGTCCCCGACCTTCTCGATCCGACGCCGGATTTCTGTGGCAGTCACAGTCGACATGGCTGCGTCGTTCCTTCCGGTCAAACGGTCGTGCGGTGCGTCGCACGGAGATGACGCCGGATGGTTTCCTGCATGCGTGCCAATTCAGCGTCGCCTGCCACTTTCCTGAACCGATGATCGAGGGCCTGCTCCAACTCGGCGAGCGTTTTGACCGGGTCTCCTTCCTCGCCGTGACGATTCTCGATGTGGGCCGACGTCAGCCCCAAGTCACGTAGGCGGGCGATCAGCGAGGCATCCAACGACTTGCCGGCGGGCACGATCATTTGCCCGGTCAGACTGGTGACCGGTTTGGCCAGGACCATGCCCGGGGTGACTTCATCCAAGTGCATGCGCTTCATGCCTCACTCCTTTCCCGACACGTTCTGCCGAGATCCCAATCGCCGGCTCTTCACAGCCGGGCCGGATGGCCGGAACTCGATGGCGATGGTCGTGGTCGTCATAGGTAGTCGTCGATGGTCTCGAACTCTTGGGCGGCCTTGTTGAGACACTCATCCAACCCGGCCTCGTCCAGGTTGATGAGCTTCCAGGCTTTCTGGTTGAGCGGCGGCACCAGATCGTCCCCCGAATCCCCGCACCCCAGCGCTTTCACCAGCACGTCGGCCACGTGGACGACGGCGGTCTGCATGTCCGCGTCGCGGGCGAGCATGGGATGGTGATGGAACATCATGGGGTCCTTGAGCGTGCTCGGCAGGTGCCACATGTCGCCCAGCCAGCCGGCCATGTCCGCATGGGTCAGGCCCAGGACTTCCTGCTCCGCCTGGGTGCGCGAGCCGTCGCTTTGTTTGAGCACGCGCTCGATCTGCGCGCCCAGCTCCGGCAGCTTGGCCTGCAGCACGACTTTGCCTAGGTCGTGCAGAAGGCCTGCGGCGAAGAGTTCATCCGGGTTTTTGATCCCGCTGCGCGCGGCCAGGATGTGCGCCATCATGGCCACGCCGAGCGAATGGCGCCAGAGCTGCTCCATGCCGGCGGCTTTCATCATGTCGAACGCCGTGGCGCCCAGCGTCAACCCCTTCACCACGTTCAACCCCAGCACCACCACCGCGTGACTGACCGAGGCGATGCGGGAGGGAAACCCGTAAAACGGCGAGTTGGCCAGCTTCAACACCTTGGCGGCCAGCACCTGATCCTTTTCGATGATCTTGCCCAGGTCCTCGGCCGACGTGTCCGAGCGGTTGCTCATCAGGACGATCTTCTGCACCACATGCGGCAGGGTGGGCAGCTCGCCCATTTTTTCAATCTGGCGCTTGATGGCCGCCGGATCGTGGGGGGCGGTCGTGATCAGGCTGCTCATGCGGTTCCTCCTGCGGCGGCCTCCGCCTGGGCGACCTGCTGGACGGTGTGCAGGTGACGCCGGACGGCCTCGCGGATCATGACTTGCGTCGGATCGCCGGCCACTTGTCGAAATCGTCGATGCAGGTCCTGCTCCAAGTCGGCCGGACTCTTGGCGGCGGCCGCGCCGGCGGCGCCTTCGACGTACACGGCGTTGAGGTTCATCCGATCGAGCCGCTTGAGCAGGTCCTGGTCGAGCTCGGTCCCGGCGGGAAGAACCGTCACGCCGGTCTGGTTGGTGACGGGCTTCGCCAAGACCATGCCCGGCTCGGCTTCATCCAAGGGCACGCGCTTCATAAGGACTCCTCAAGTCGAGATGTTCAGCCAGGCACCCTTCGTGGCCACCGCCAGGCTGTGCTGCCCCGGCTGCTTGGCCCTGTACAAGGCCGCTTCGGCCGCGCAGGCCAGCGCATCGGCCGGGCGCCGCTCCTGCATCCCGCCCGCGGCTGCGATGCCGGCGCTGAGCGTGATGCGGATCGTGCCTTCGTCCAACGCGATCGGCTGCGCGGAGACCGAGGTGCGCAGGCGCTCCGCCAGCGCCGTTGCGAGCGGCTCGTCGCAGCCGGGCAGAATGGCCAGGAACTGGTCGCCGCCGTAGCGGCCCAGGACGTCATAGGGGCGCAGGGAGCGACGGAGACGTTGACCCACCTGGCGCAGGGCTCCGTCCCCGGCGCGCCGTCCGAGCGTATCGTTCACGAGGCGAAAATCGTCCACATCGAGCAGGACGAAGCCCAGTGGGGCGCCCTCGCGCCGGGCCCGGTCCAACTCGCGGTCCATGCTGTCGGTCAGGGCTTCGCGGTTCCACAGGCCGGTCACGGGATCCTGTAGGGTCTTGACGCGAAGCGTCTCCTGCGCCGAGGCCAGTTCCCGACGCAACTCCAAGACCTTCTGGCCGGCATGGAGACGAAACTGCAACTGGTCGGCATCCACCGGCTTGAGCAGGGCATCATCGGCGCCCGCGTCCAACGCGGCCAGGGGAACTTGGTCCGCGTCCGGCTTGCACAAGAGCAACAGATACGTCTGCACCGCAGACTGCTTCCTGACCGCCCGGCAAATCTTCGGGCCGTCGAGTTCGGCCAGGCTCCAATCGAGCAGGGCATAGTCGAAGGGCGTTGCTCCGAGCAGCAACTGGAGGGCCGCCACCCCGTCGGCGCAGCCGGCGACCTCGTGGCCCCATTGGGTGAGAGCAGTTTCCAGCACGCGGCGTGCGAGCGCGTCTGCTTCGGCGATCAGGACCCGCACGGCGCCTCCTTCAATCTCATTTTGCTCGTTGCTCGGGGTTGGCTTACGGAGGGGGCGGACCCCTGGATCGACCGCAGCCGTCCGTCCGCCTCACGGGCTCAGGACCCACCCCGCCCTGTTTCCTCATCGGCTCGGCTCGGCAAGAACTTGAGGCCGACTCGGTTGATTTTTCAACGGTCTTGGCGTACTTCTAGCTCCTCAAACAAGCAGCGTAATCGGTTGTCAGTACTCAGTTTCCGGAACCGACCAGGGAGCGCAGAAAACGTCTTGTTCATGCTTCACGCACGACGAACCGGAGGAGGGCCTTTTTGACCATCCTGCGGGGGATTCTCATGTCGTCCCCGGCCATCGAGCCATTGGTGTCCGAGTGGGTCCAAAATAGTTTTTCAACAGCCTGTTAGGGGAGAATCGCGTGAGCATCGGGATGGGATTGATCGGTTTGGGGCGCCACGGGGCTCGTTATGCCAAGCATCTCTTGGCCGGAGTGCCAGGCTGCCGGTTGGTTGCCGTGTCGCGTCAGGATATCCGGGCGGGCGCGCAGTTTGCCGAGGAGCATGGCATTCCCTTTTATGCCGACTGGCGGGATCTGCTGCGGCGGTCCGACGTGCAGGCGGTACTGGTTGTGACGCCCCCGTCGCTGAATCGGGAGATCTGCCTGGCGGCGGCCCAGGCCGGCAAAGCCCTCTTGATCGAGAAACCCTTGGCCTGCTCGACGGCCGAGGCCACAGCCATGGTGGAGGCGGCCCAGGCCGCCGGGGTTCCGCTCATGACCGCCCAGACGCTCCGCTTCACGCCGGTGCTGCGTCGGCTGCGCGAACAGCTGGCGACGATCGGCCCGGTGGAATTTTTCTCCCTGTGCATGCGGGCGGAGCGGCCGCCTCATGCCTGGTTGGACCAGAAGGACAAAGCCGGCGGCGGGGTGGTGCTGGAGATCGGCATCCACCACTTCGACCTGCTCCGGTACCTGACCGGGCAGGACGTGATCGAGGTTCGGGCCGAGACGGCCAGACGGCACACCAAGCAAGTCGAAGACCTGGCGCAAGTCCGGTTCACGTTGGCGTCCGGCGCCGCGTGCTTTGTCGAGTTGTCCCGTGTCTCCGGAGGCCGCCTCTGCCGCGCGGAAGCCATCGGGCAGAAGGGACAGTTGACGGCGGACGTGGGGACCAGCACCCTGACCAGGATCGAGGGGTGGAAGGTGGTGGAAGTGGAATCCGTGCCGGATCGCCCGACGATCGAGATCGTGCTGGAGGCATTTGCGCGCTGTCTGAAGGACAAGGCCCCGATGCCGGTGTCCGGCGAGGACGGCCTGCGCGCCGTGGCCATGGCGGAAGCGGCCTACCGCTCCGCCGCCCTGGGCAAGCCGGTGGATGTTGGATAAGAGCGTATAGCGAATGGCTGATGGCCGGAATCACGCTCAGCCTCTTGCCATAAGCTATATGCCATCAGCTCTTCTCTGATCATGGATGCGAAGGCCCTGTTCATCGACTGGATCGCCAGGTATGAGTATCCGGCCCTGTTCCTGCTGCTCATGCTGGGGATTGTCGGGCTTCCGGTCCCGGATGAGACGCTGCTTCTCTTTGCCGGTTACCTCACGTTCAAACACCAACTGGCGGCTGCGCCCGCGCTCGCCGCGGCTTTTTTCGGCAGCGCCTGCGGGATCAGCCTCAGCTATTGGCTGGGGCGGACGCTCGGCCACTCTCTCGCCGGCTCGTTGGGGCCGCGGGTGGGGCTCGATGCGGAGCGGCTGCACGCGGTGCAGGCCTGGTACCGGCTTCGCGGGAAGTATGGGCTCCTGTTCGGGTACTTCGTGCCGGGCCTCCGTCACCTTACGGCCTTCGTGGCCGGCTCCTCCCGCTTGCCGTTCCCGGTCTTTGCCGCCTTTGCCTACGGCGGCGGGTTGCTCTGGTCCCTGAGCTTTATCTGGCTGGGCTACCTCCTCGGAGACGAATGGCAACGCCTCTCGGGCACGATTCACGACGGGCTTCTCCACGTGGCCTGGGTCTCGCTGGTGGGCCTCGCGGTGGTTCTTGCGGTGCGCCGGCGGCAATCGGTCCGTCCCTCGGCATGAGCCGCCCCCGTTTTGCCCAATCAGTTGCAAGCCGACCGGGGATTCTCCTACAATACCTCTCCCTAAGAAGTTCCCATCAGCCTCCGGTCGAATGTACCCGTCGGTGAGGGAAGCCATGAATGTCTTCGTGGTGGACAACGACCCGCGTATTAGCCGTCAGATCGACCAAGCGTTGCAGAAATACGGCCACGAGGTGACCGTATTTCAGGATGCCGAGTCGGCCTGGGGGGTCTGCCGGAACCGACTGGCCCCCTTGATCGTGCTGGACCGTGATCTGCCGGGTATGGGCGCGGACGGCCTCGATCTCTGCCGCCGAATCCGGCAATTGCCGCAGGGCGACCTGAGCGTGATCCTGGTGATGACGGCGCGGAATCAGCCCCAGGAACTGGCGATGATTTTGGACGCCGGCGCCAACGATTACCTGATCAAGCCGATCGATCAGGCGGTCCTCGCGCTCCGCCTGGCCGTGGTCGAGCGTGTGGCGGCGGGCCACCAGGCGCGGAAGCAGGCGGAGGCGCAACTGGCGGAACGTCGAGAGGCCTTCGATCTAGCGGTCCAGGGCTCGCGGGACGGGCTGTGGGATGCCAAGGTGATACCGGGGGAGCGCTGGTACGATCCGCAGACTCCGGTCTGGTATTCGCCCCGCTTCAAGGAGTTGCTGGGATTTGAGGAACAGGAGTTTGAGAATGTCTTGCGCAGCGTGACGCTGTGCCTCTTGCCCGAGGACCGGGATCGGGTGATGGACGGCTTGCGGCGCCACATCGAGCGGGAGATGCCCTTCGACGAGGAATGCCGGATGCGCACGAAGCTGGGGCCGGTGCGGTGGTTCGATCTTCGCGGGCAGGCGGTGTGGAATGAGAAAGGCGAGGTGGTGCGCATCGCCGGGTCCCTCCGTGACGTCACCGAGCGCAAATCGATAGAGGCCCAGGCGCGGCAGACGCAAAAAATGGAAGCCGTTGGCCGGCTGGCCGGCACTCTCGCCGCCGACTTCAACAATCTCCTGACCGTGATCGCCGGCCACAGCGCCATGCTGATGGAGGATCTGGACCGGACGGGGCCGCGATGGGCCAGCGTGAACGAGATCAAGGAGGCCGGGGAACGGGCCGTGGCCCTGACCAAGCGTCTGCTGGCGTTCGGCAACAATCAGGTGACCCAGCCCCACGAGCTGGACCTCAACGCTCTGCTGACGCGCCTCACGCCCAAACTCAAGGGCCTGCTGGGCGAGCAGGTGCGGCTCGTCATGACCCTGGCTGAAGATCTGGGCCTGGTCAAAGCGGACCCCGCGCAGATGGAGCAAGTGATTCTCAGCCTGGTCACCAATGCCCGCGACGCGATGCCCCAGGGGGGCAAGTTGAGCCTCCAGACGGCCAGAGTCAGGGTCGAGGAAACGGGCCATGCCGTGCCGCCCGGCTCCTATGCCGTGCTCTCGGTCTTCGACACGGGGTTCGGCATGGATGCGGAGACGCAGGCCCGATGTTTCGAGCCGTTCTTTACGACCAAGCCGTTCGGGGAAGGACAGGGGTTGGGCCTCACGACGGTCTACGGAGTGTTGACCCAGCATCAAGGGGCGATCACCATGTCGAGCGAGCCGGGCCAGGGGACGGTGTTCACGGTATATCTGCCGAGCTTGCTGACTCCGGTCGCGTTGTCGAGACTTCGCCGGACTGCGGCCGCGCCCTCGGTTTCGCCGACCATTTTGCTCGTGGAAGATGAGGAGGCTATTCGCGGCGTGGCCCGGAGAATTCTCGAGCAACAGGGCTATTCCGTCCTCGTCGCGTCCAACGGCGCCGAGGCGCTTCGGGTCCTGGAGCAGTCCACAGAGCCGGTGGACCTCTTGCTGACCGATCTGGTGATGCCGGGGATGAGCGGGCGTGAGCTGGCGCAGCGCCTGGCCGCGGCGAACTCCTCGATCAAGGTCCTGTATATCTCCGGCTACCCCGCGGACGGGATTACCCACCACGGGGTGCTGGAGAGCGGGATGGCCTTCCTGGCCAAGCCCTTTACGCCGGCGCTGCTCATCGAGAAGGTCCGCGAGGTGTTGGGCATGCCGGCCCCCGCATAGCGGGGTGGGTCGAGCAGGCTCGTCCTTCCTGTGCTGGTCCCGGTCTTGGGCCATCCGTCCAGGCGGGAGCCGCGGCGCGCTTCGGTGACCGATTCCCCATCGTTCTTCCACCTCTGACCGGTCCGGCTTTGCCCGTGACGCATCGGCGGCGCGGCAGGAAAGGAACGAGCCGATGCTGGAGCGATGGTTTCATCTGCAGGCGAACGGCACCACCGTCCGGACCGAAGTCCTGGCCGGGACCACCACCTTTCTGGCCCTCTCCTACATTCTGTTCGTGCAGCCGGCGGTCCTCTCGACGACCGGGATGGACTTCGGCGCCGTGATGACGGCCACCTGCCTGGCCAGCGCCTTCGCGACGCTGCTCATGGGACTCTCCGCCAACTATCCGATCGCGCTGGCTCCGGCCATGGGGCACAACGTCTACTTCGCTTTCACCGTCTGCGGCGCGGTGGCGGCCGGGGGCATGGGCGTGCCGTGGGAAATGGCGCTGGGCGCGGTCTTCGTGTCGGGCCTCTTATTTCTGGGGCTGTCGCGGTTCGGCTTCCGGGAGCGGTTGCTGAACGCGGTGCCGGATTCGTTGAAGCAGGCGATCTCGGTCGGCATCGGATTGTTGATCGCCTTCGTCGGTCTGCAATGGGCAGGCATCGTCGTGGCGCGGCCCGGGATTCTCGTCGGCCTGGGCCGCCTCGGCTCGCCGCCGGTGCTCCTGTCCCTGTTCGGGCTGGTTCTCACCGCGGGGCTGCTGGCCAGGGGCAACCGGGCGGCCATCCTCTGGGGGATCACGGTGACGACGCTGGCCGGCTTGGCTCTGGGGCTGGTGAGTTATCACGGCATCCTCAGTGCGCCGCCCTCCTTGCGCCCGACGCTGTTCAAGCTGGATTTGCGCGACCTGTTCTCGCATCAGGGACTCCTGATCGTGTTCGTGTTTTTCTTCCTCGCCCTCTTCGACACGATCGGGACGTTGGTGGGAGTGAGTCAGCAGGCCGGGTTCCTCAAGGACGGCCGGCTTCCCCGGGCCGAAAAGGCGTTGACGGCGGACGCGGCGGGCATGACCGTCGGCGCGCTGCTGGGCACCTCTACGGTCACGAGCTATGTCGAGAGCGCCGCGGGCGTGGCGGCCGGCGGACGGACCGGGTTGGCCAATGTGATGACTGCCGGCTTGTTCCTGCTGGCGCTCTTTTTCGCGCCGCTGGCCAAAATGGTGGGCGGGGGCTACGTGACGCCGGAGGGGGCGCATTTGTATCCCGTGATCGCGCCGGCCTTGATCCTGGTCGGGAGTTTCATGCTGCGGGGGATCAAGGAAGTGCCATGGGACGATCCGACGGAAGCCATCCCGGCCTTCTTCACGATCCTGCTCATGCCGCTCACCGTGAGCATCACCGACGGGATCACTTTCGGGCTGGTCTCCTATACGGTCCTCAAGCTCGTCACCGGCCGCTTACGGGACGCCCACTGGCTGATGTATCTGTTCGCGGGCTTGCTGGCCGTTCGCTATGTCGTCCAATGATGCGTCGATCGGGCCGGCCGGCGCGCAGTCGCCTGCACGCCGGCCGGCTGATGCCCTTACTTGCCCATCCTGGTGGCTTCATTAACCGGCGGTTCGATCTTGATGTTGGGCCCCTGCACCTTCGGTAGTCGCCCCGCTCCTTCCTTCTGAACGATCCGTTGATTGTTGGCATCCCTCAGGTTTTGCACGGCATGCTGGTCGTCAAAACCCGCCGCCTCTTGCAGGGCCTTTTCCCCTGTCTGGTTGGATTGCCCCTTGTCATAAGCGAACTCACCCCCTGAGGGGTACCCCGGGTGCTTCGGGAGCAAGGCGGGGTTGGCGAACACGACCGTGGCCAGGAGCGCGACGAGCAGCGCCGCGCCGACAATAGCAAGATAGGTCTTCATGGCCGTCACTCCTTTCGTTGAGGACATAAAAAAGCCTTCTCGGGCGGCAAAGCCCAAGAAGGCCTGATCGGAGGTGCCGATGAGGATGAACGAGAGAATCGAAGGGCCCGGCTGTCTTACCCCGGTGCCATGGCAAGCCCTCACAGAAACAGCTTCAGCTTGCTACGCCATTGGCGGTTTGTCAACCGGCGGTTCGGCCTGAATTGGAAACGATGAGCCTTCGGCCCTCAGCCTTCAGTTCGTGGCTGATCGCTGAGCGCTGACGGCTATTCCCGCTTGACTCGACCGGGGCTTTTCCACAGAATCACCCGAGAGCTGCGATTCACCCACGGAGACCGGCACCATGATCAACCGGCACCGTTTTACGATCGGACCGGGGATGCGACAGGGCGCCACGACGTGCGCGCCGATCCCCACCAGACTCGTGTCGAACGAGGAATGTCCTCCGTTGCCCCAAACGCCGATGCAGGCGCAGGTCGAACGGCTGGTGGAGGCGATCGGAGACCGGGCGGGGAAGCGGCTGGGTCTGAGCCGGCGCGACTTCCTGCGGACGACCGGCGGCATGGCCGCGGCCCTGTTGGCGATGAACTCGGTCTTCGGCAAGTTCTTCGACGTCTTGGATGTGGAGTTGGTCGAGGCGGCGGCTTTTGCCGAACGGCAAGGCGATCCCTATTTCATCTTCGATGTCCAGACGCACTACGTCGGGTCCACCTATGATCCCTTGAACGAGGAGGCGGAACGCAAGGGAGCCGTGACGAAAGACCGGCTGCTGGCGATCCGCAAACGGGCGCGCGAGGCCGGGCTCAATCCGAAACTGGCCGGGGACCGGGGCACGTTGGCGGACCTGTCCTGGGAGAACTTTCTGCGCGAAGTGTTTCTCGACAGTGAGACGTCCATCGGGTTGATCAGCACGCCGCCCGGCCCCTATCCGCAACTGGCCGTCGTGCCGCCGAAGGAAATGGCGCACATCCGGGACGAGGTGAACCGGGTCGCCGGCTCGCAGCGGATGCTGGCCCATGGGCTGGTGACGCCGCAATTGGGGCGGGAGGACCGGGACTTCATGGCGCAGCAGGTGGCACAACTGAAGGTGGATGCCTGGAAATGCTATACGGGCGCACCGCCCAAGGGCCATGACGCTGGTTGGTGGATGGACGATGAGAAAATCGCCTATCCCATGCTGGAGAAGGCGCGGGCCTTGGGCGTGCCCCGCGTCTGTGTCCATAAGGGCTTGCCTCTCGGACCGGTGGAGGACTACAACCATCCCAAGGATCTAATCAAGGCGGCCAAGGATTTTCCGGACATTCAGTTTCTGGTCTACCATTCCGGCTTTCGCAGCGCCGCGGGGCTGGCGATCAATTTCGAGCGGACCGGGGAGATTCCTTGGGCCAGCGAATTCTGCCGGATGAAGCAAGCCGAGCCCAAGATCAACAACATCTTCATGGAACTGGGCGGGACTTTTGCGCAGCTGGTGACGACCCATCCGGGGATCTGCGCCCACTTGCTGGGCGAGGTGCTCGGCGCCTTCGGTCCGGACCATGTGGTGTGGGGGACGGACTCGATCTGGTATGGCTCGCCCCAATGGCAGATCGAAGCCTTCCGGCGCTTCCAGATCCCGGATGAACTGATCCAGCAGAAGGGCTTCGCGCCGCTCACGCGGGAGGTCAAAGCACGGATCTTCGGATTGAACGCGGCAAAAATTTTCGGGGTGGACGTGGCGGCAAAGCGGAATGACCTGCCGAAGGATGCGCTCAGCCGGATCAAGATGGCCTATCGCGGCGGAGCGACCGAGCCGAGCCATCGAATCTACGGCTGGGTCACGGGGTAGGGCGGTGCGGCGAGGGACGGTCGTCAGGCTCGGGCTTGCCGCGATGCGATGGAACCGTGTCGCCGCCCATGTCATGCTGTTGGCCGGCTCGCCTCATCGGAATAGAGGAACGGCGCCCGGCAGCTTTCAGGCCACCATGACACATGCCCGCCGTGGCGTCAGCCTCGCCCGGCGACCGTCCCTTCCGCACCTGGGTGGCAGGAGAGGGAAGAGAAGAAGAGGAGACTGATGCGATGAAAAGCGAAATCTTGTATCCGGGGGCGTTTCCGATGGTGCGGCTGGAGCTGACTGCGGGCGAGACCGTCAAGGCCGAATCGGGCGCGATGGTGGCCTGTTCGCCCACGGTGGACATAGAAAGCAAAATGGAAGGCGGGTTTCTCGGCGCGCTGTCCCGCCGGATGCTGAGCGGCGAAAAATTCTTCTTCCAGACGTTGCGGGCGACGCGCGGCGCCGGGGAAGTGCTCCTGGCCCCCACCGTGCCGGGCGACATCATCGTGCTGGAACTGGATGGGGTGCATGAATATCTGGTCCAGAAGGACGGATTCCTGGCCGGGGCGGACAGCGTGAAAATCGAGAGCAAGATGCAAAGCCTCAGCCGTGGCTTGCTGGGCGGAGAGGGCTTTTTCATCCTCCGCATGAGCGGGACCGGCACCTTGGTCCTGAACAGCTTCGGGGCCATCCACAAGGTCGAGCTCAAGCCGGATCAGGAATACATCGTGGACAACAGCCACTTGGTGGCCTGGACCGCCACGACCTCGTACAACATCGAAAAGGCCGCCGCCGGCTGGATCGCCAGTTTCACCTCCGGCGAAGGACTCGTCTGCCGCTTCCGCGGTCCCGGTGTCGTCTACATCCAGAGCCGCAATCCCGGCGGATTCGGGAACTGGATCAGGCAGTTCATTCCGGTCTCCGAATAAAGAACAGTTGGAAAGTCGGAAAGTTGAAAAGTCCACAAGTCGGCGCAAAACGGCGGTCGAACCACAGACTTTCAAACTTGACGGACTTGAAAGACTCGATTGGACAGTAAACTCTCACCGTGAAAAATTTCCCCAACGCTCTTTGTTTCGGGGATGACCTGCCTGGCGCCGGCGTTCCGTGCCATGTCGAAGTCTCTCCGACCGGATTGACACTTCACTTGGGCGAAGCATCTGCGGAGACGATTCCCTTCTCCAGCTTCTCGATCGATGCCGGCGGGTTCGACCATGATCACCTTGTTCTCAAATGGCAATCTCGTAACGCCGGCCGCACGCTCTACCTGAAAGATCCGGACCTGATCCGAACGTTCCGGCAGGCGGCTCCGCTTGAATTGACGGCCCATGTGGAACGGACCGCACAACAGGTGCGCCGTGCCAGACACGGCCGGCGGACGCTCTTGCTCGTGGCGCTCGGGTCCATTGTTGGACTTATCCTGTTGCTCTGGCTCGGCTCCGATGCCCTCGTGCAGATGGCGGTGAACCGGATTCCCGTCGAATGGGAGCAACCGATCGGGGAGGCGGCGAGAAGCCAGTTCCTGGCCGGACAGACGATCGTGAAGGAAGGGCCGGCGGTGGCGGCGGTGCAGGAGATCACCAAGCGACTGGCCGACGCGGCTCCAGGCAACCCCTACAAGTTCGAGGTCACCCTGGTTCGAAGCGACGTCGTCAATGCCTTCGCCCTACCCGGCGGCTATGTGGTCGTGTTCACAGGGCTGCTCAAAAAATCAGAAAGTCCGGAGGAAGTGGCCGGCGTCCTGGCCCATGAGCTGAACCATGTGCTGCTGCGCCATGGGCTGGAACGGATCGTCAAGACGGCGGGGATCATGGCGGTGGTGACGATTGTCGTGGGCGATCAACAGGGGCTGGTGGGCCTGGCGAAACGGTTGGGGGTCGAGTTGCTGACGCTCAAATTCGGACGGGAGCAGGAAACGCAGGCGGACGTCCAGGGCCTGCACCTGCTGCACCGGGCGAAGATCGCGCCGAACGGCATGATCCGCTTCTTCGACCGCCTGTCGGAATCGGACAAGCTGCAAGTCGAAATTCTCTCGACCCATCCGATGAGCGCGGCCCGCGCCGAACGGCTCAAGGCCGAGGCATCATCCTTGTCCCATCAGGACCCGGAGCCGTTTACCTTCGACTGGAGCGCGGTGCAGGCGGGGCTGTAAGACAGGGTGTTGCGATGAGTCCAAAGCCCGGACCGATTCGCATCGGTGTGATTGCCGACACCCATGGGTTGTTCGACCAAGCCATCCTGCGGCATTTCGTTGGCGTCAATCACATCCTGCACGCGGGGGACATCGGAGGTCGGCCACGGGGAGGGGACGCGTCTTGGCGCGTCCGGGGTGGGAGGGTGAAAAAGCTCATTGAGCAACTGGAGCGGATTGCCCCGGTCACGGCCGTGTCGGGCAATGTGGACGGCTACGAGCAGAGCGGAGTTCCGGGCGAAACGGTCATGGAGCTTGGCGGCAAACGGATCGCTCTCCGGCACATCCTCTACGAAGGCGGCAAACTGACCAAAGGGGGGCGGGCATTTCTGGAGCGGGAACAGCCGGACATCTGCATCTTCGGCCACACGCACCAGCAGAAGGCCGAGTGGCTGGGCAAGTCCTTCCTCTTCAATCCCGGCTCAGCCGGCCCTAAGCGCTTCAGGTTGACCCGCGGGCTGGGAATTCTTACCATCGAGTCCGGTGCGATCACGACGAAACACATCGCACTGGCTGACCGGCCCGAGGCATAAGACGCCCGCGCGTTTATTTCATGTCGAGCTTCGTGAACTTGGCGCCTTCCAATGTGATCCCCGCCATCAAGCCCCGCTGGTTCAGGACGAAGGCCAAGATGGGCTCCGCCAGCTTTGTCGTATCCAACGACCCCTTGGCGCCGACGGTGACCAGCGTCGCGCTGGCATCCACCCCCAACTCGAAGCCTGCGCTCTTTCTGAATTTTTCCAGCGCCGCGTCCTTCATGAACATCAGAATCAGCGCGGTCTTTTCCGCCCCGATCTGAAAGCCGAAGGAGGCGGCCGCGGTATTGTAGTAATCGGCGGTCTTGCCGTCGATGCGCAGGGCGCCCTCGCCGTATTCCGCGCCGAAGATAAATCCCGCCTTGTAGATGGCGGGAAACACGAGAACGCCCTTGGCGGTTTTGAGAAATTCGTCGGAGCCCGTGATCTTTTCGGCAAAATCTTTTAAGGTCACGTCCACATCGGCGTCAATGGCCTTGGCATCGGCGGCACAGGCCGAAGCGGGCAACAAACCAAGGCCCATCACCATGAGGACGCCGGTGAGCAGGATGGTTCGCTGGATCGGGCGGTCGGCAAACATACGCGCCTCCTCTCGGTAAGTCGTGAACGATCACGATGGAGAAATTGACTCCCTTGGTCAAGCGGCTCGCTTGACAGACCAAAGGCCCCGGCGTAAAAAGATCGCACGTCAGAATGATACGCGTAGGCTGGCCGATGAACAAGTGGTTTCCGTCTGCATTGATGTTGTTGCTGGCTTGTGGCGCTTCGGGCTGCACGTCGGCGCTTGCCGTCTTTCCGACGACGCAATCGCATCAGATTCCCGGGGATGCCAAGATCGTTCCTCTCGGGCAGGCCGAGGGTACCGCCGACCACTTTGAAGCCACCTTCGGTGGGCTGCCCGATCTGCTGGACCCGAACAGCCAGCAAGCGGCCGTCCGGGATGCTATCCAAAAAAAGCAGGGCGATCTGCTCACCGACTATGTGCTGTCGTTCTACGCAGTCCGCGCAGGCATTCCCGGGATTGACCTGCTGACGTTCTGGTGGGTGCATTGGAAAGCGGAAGGCACCGTTGTCAAGGTGGACACGGCGCAATCCGTGCCTTCAGTGCCGCCTGGCAGTCTGCCCTCCAAATCTGAACGGGAGCCCCGACGATGAGGCGGCTACTGCTGCTCGTGGCTTGTTATGCGGCCGTGACGGGCTGTACGACGGTGATGGGGACGAACATCGCCCAGGACAGACTGCTGCCCGCCAATGCCGTGGTGGAAAAGCTGGGCCCGGTCTATGGTTCCGCCTCGGCCGGCCACTGGTTCTGGGCCGTCTGGGCCGACAAGACACTCTATGAGGAGGCCAAGCAAGATGCGCTCCGGCAGAAGAACGGCGACGTGCTCCTGAACGCCAAAATCACGACCTCGCTCACCTCGTACCTGTCGCTCTATTACAGAACCGAGATTGCCATCATGGGCACGGCGGCGAAACTTCTGACGACATCTCAGTAACCTCCATTGCCTCGCTAGACAAACGGGTGAGGGGAAAAAGCGTGAACCCGAGCCGGCCAGATATGGCCCTCTTTCTTGGAGTGTCCGATTCGCCGTGCTATGCTCTGCTCCGGCTCAGCAAAAGCCCGGGCGGCTTCTTTACTCGTTCATCTAACTAAGGAGGGTTGGAATGACAAAAAAGCTTCTCGTTCTGCAACTCGCAGCGGCGTTCATCTTGGTGCAGGGCGGCTTGGCCTTGGCTGCTAATCCTGATAACGGTCCTGGTTGTGGTCTAGGTAAGCTGGTTTGGAGCGAATACAAGCATCAGAAGAATATCGCGCCCCAGGTCCTGATGGCCACAACCAACACTGGCTTCGGGGTTCTATTTACTACCCAGACTTTCGCTATCAGCTCTGGGACCTCTGGCTGCACGAACGATGGTGTGGTGATGGCGGAGCACAAAGCGGAAGTCTTTGCCGCCAGTAATTTCGAGGGGCTCTCACAAGATATGGCGCAAGGCCGCGGTGAACACCTGGCGTCGCTGGCAACGCTGATGGGGGTGCCGGTTGAGCAACAGCCTGCGTTCTTTGCATTGAGCCAGGAGCGGTATCGGGAGCTCCTGCAGGCCGGGCAGACCTCTACGGCGGCGATGCTGACCGCGCTCCACGACGCGATGGCCCAGCATCCGGTGCTGGCCAAGGTCTCCACCCGCTAAGCTTCTCAGGGCTCCCGGCCGTACGGCCGGGAGCCCTCTCTTTCTCATTCCTCGCACGTCTCTCTTACTCAGATTCAACGCTTGCCAGAGGCGCCGGCTTGACAAGAATATAGTCATCTGGCATATAGGTTCGTGACCATATTGGAGGGTGTATGCGAAGCGTGAACATCGCGACGCTGAAGGCCAAGCTCAGCGAATATGTGCGGCTGGCCAAACGAGGCGAGCGGATTCGTATCCTCGACCGCCGCCGCGCGGTTGCCGAGCTGTCGGGGCTGCAGGTTTCCGACGATCAGCGGATTGCCCATGATTTGCTCCGTGCCGGACAGGCTGAATGGCATGGCGGAAAACCTCAGGTTCGACCCATGAAACTTCGAAAGGGCCCGGCCAACATTGCCGATGCCGTGCTTGAAGACCGCGGATGATTTTGTACCTGGATACATCGAGCCTGCTGAAGTTGTTCATGGAAGAGGCGGGCGCCGGCGACGTGATCGCCAGGGTGGAATCCGCTGGAATTGTCGCTACCTCGGTGATCGCCTATCCCGAGGCGCATGCCGCTCTTGGCCGTCGCCACCGCGAGGGAGCGATCACCAAAACGGAATTTCACAGTCTGCTTTCTCGATTCAGGGACGGCTGGTTGCAAGTACTTGTCATCTCGTTGTCTGCTCCTGTGTATGCGCGCGCCGGTCTCTTGGCGGTGCAATACGCGTTGCGCGGTATGGATGCGATCCACCTGGCCTCTTATGGCGAAGTTCTCGATCGGGGCGATGCCGAGTTTTTGTCTCACGACGGCCGGCTCACGGAGGCGGCGGAGAAATACCGACGGCACTATCGTCGGAAGTCATGATCGTTCTCCGGGGACCCGCCTACTCCTTCTTGCTCTGGTGCGTCTTTTGTTGGGTGGCCCCAACGTATGCGGCAGACACAGGGCACTCGCACCTTTCTGAACTGATCCAACGCGCTGCCCAAGCCAAGCTTGCCGAGCAGCGCGAGTGGCATCTCCTGCTCCATTACAAGCCCAATCTTTTCGGCGGCGTCACCAGCGAGGCGGACGATCCTGGGTTCTTTCTCTCCCCCGACGGCAAGACCGATCCGCAAGCCGAACTCAACGCCACACTCAGACAGTTCTTTTCAGAGGAGCTGGTCGGCCGCTCCAAGCAACCGGCCCAATGCGCCTTCGTCGCCCGCTACCACTGGCTGAAGGAGAAGCTGACCTTCGACGACCGCCGGTTGCCTCCCCTGCGCTGCGAGCGGTTCGACAATTGGTTCAAAGAGATGAATGCCCAGTCCCTGACGATGATCTTCCCCTCGTCATTCATGAACAATCCCGCCTCCATGTTCGGCCACACGTTCCTGCGCGTGGACCAGAAAGGCCAAACGGAACAGACCCGCATCCTGGCTTACACGATCAATTATGCCGCCGATGCCCCGCCGGACCCGGGTTTCTCCTACGCGATCGATGGGTTGCTCGGCGGCTACAAGGGGTTTTTCTCCACGATGCCCTATTACCTGAAGGTGCAGGAATATCGGGACATCGAGAACCGAGACATCTGGGAGTACCGGCTGAACCTCACGGATGACCAAATCCGACGGTTGTTGATGCATGCCTGGGAGTTGGGCAACGCTTATTTTGACTACTTCTTTTTGAAAGAAAACTGCGCGTACCACATCCTGTCGTTGCTCGAATATGCGAACCCGGCCTGGCATCTCACGGACCGGTTCGTCCTGTTTACCATCCCGGCCGATACGATCCGGGCGTTGATCGAGCAGCCTGGCCTGGTCGGCGAAATTGCCTACCGGCCGTCGCGGAGCACGCAGATCAGGCGCAAGCGGGAGGTGCTGAGCGACGACGAACTCCGCTGGTTCCGACAGATCATCGCGGACGTGTCGGTCGTCAAATCGGAGGCCTTTGCGTCACTCCCGATGGCGCGAAAGGCGTTTGTGCTTGATCTCGCCTCCGATTACTTCCGGTATCGCCGTGTTACGGATGAAGCACGTGCCGAGAGCTACAAGGAAGCCAATCGAAACATCTTGCTGGCACGGAGCGAGTTAAGGATTCGATCGGAGGATTTCCACGTCGAGCCCTATGTCGTCTCGCCGGAGCAGGGCCACAAGACCTCGCGTGCCGACCTGGGGGTCGGCTGGCGCAGGGGTCAATTGTTCCAGGATCTGAGCGTCCGCGCGGCGTATCACGATCTGCTCGACCCGGACAAGGGGTACAGCCCGGATTCACAGATCCAGATCGTGGCGCTGAGCGTTCGCCATTACCAACCGCACAATCAGACCAGGCTGGAGCGGTTCACGCCGGTGAATATCGTGTCGCTGACGCCGATGGACGGGGACTTCAAAGCTCTCTCGTGGAAGGTGAATACCGGCTGGGAGACCGTCAACCGGCCCGGCTGCGGCTACTGCGGCAACATGAATGTCAACGGCGGCCTCGGCGGGGCCGTCGAGACTCACTGGTGGCGGCGGGTCGTGGCCTTTGCCTTTGCGGAGGTGGACGCGAACTGGAGTCACGCCTACCAGGAGAATCACCGGATCGGCGGCGGGGGCACGGCCGGCTTGTTGGCCACGCTGACGGATCGCTGGAAGGTCTTAGCCTCCACGACGTATTTGAAGTATCCGCTCGGCTACCGATCGGAGGATTTCCGCTACTTCGTGGGGACGCGCTACACGTTGGAGCAGAACCTTGCGGTACGGTTCGAGTTCAGCCGCCGCTATGACGACAGCGAGGCGGTGTTCTATGTACAGGCGTTTTTTTGAAGTGCCAGGATGCTGAAAAAGCCCCCCAACTTTGTTCTCAGTCGCTCGACCCCCTCAACGTACTTTTTCAGTACGCCTCGGGGCCCTCACTCCCTGCGGCCTCGTTGGCTGGTCTTTTTGAGCATCCTGATAGTGATGGATAGAAACAAATGAGTCTCCTCGACCGATTTTTCGTCTACCATCCGGCGCCCTGGATCGACCGGGACTGGGCCCGTGTCAGCGGATTGCCGCTGCAGGAGGTCTGGTTTCAGGCCGAGGATGGGACGAAGCTCTTCGGCTGGTACGTGGAGAATCGGGCGACGCCTGTGGTCCTGCTCTGGTGTCACGGCAATGCAGGGAACATCATCCACCGGCTGGAGAATCTTGTCGAACTGTACCGATTGGGCTTCTCCGTCTTTCTCTTCGATTACCGCGGCTACGGCCGCAGCCAAGGCCGGCCCACCGAGGAGGGGATGTACCAGGATGCGCTGGCCGCTTATGACTACCTCGCCACCAGCAGGCATGTGGCTCCGGAACGCCTACTGCTCTTCGGCCGTTCGCTCGGTGGAGCTGTGGCCGGGCATGTGGCGGTCCGGCGGCAGGCAGCCGGGCTGATCCTGGAGGGGGCCTTTCCGTCCGTTGCAGCCGTGGCCCGCGCCCATTACTTCGGGCTGCCGGTGGACTGGCTGCTGGGGGCGGAGTTCAACCTGACCGACCGGTTGGCGGTATTGTCCCTGCCCGTGTTGGTCATTCATGGTGGGCGGGACGAGATCATCCCCGCCGAGCTGGGCCGGCAAGTGTTCGACGCGGCGCGGGCGCCCAAGGACTTTTACCTGGTTCCGGGGGCCGACCATAACGACCTCTATGTGGTCGGCGGGCGGGCTTATTTCCAACGGCTGCGGCAGTTTGCGGAACAGGTCGTCAGGGTGAGATGAGCGCCCCCGATTCAAACAATACTTGGCTCTCCAGGGGCTCTTTTGGTAAAGTGCGCCGATCTGATTGGGGCTCCGTCGCCCCACACGATAGACCGTTGCAGATAGGAGGTCGCGGTGCAGGACAAGCTGATGATTCGCTGGATGTTCGGTGCGGGCTTTGCGTTGGGGGTGGTCGGCTTGAGCGGATGCGCCACCGGCTCCGATTCCCTGGGCAGCCTCGACGCGACTTTGGGCCTGCCTTCCGTGACCGTTTCGGTGGCAGGAACGGATGGGGACGGACGAAGCCTGATGGACGCGCTGTCCGGCGTCACGATGCCATCGGTGCAGTCGGAGCACTCTTCCGCGGTGCCGTCCTCTTCCGAAGATCGGTCGGCAACCCCTCCGGTGCTGGCCCAGGCTGACGGGGCCAGCCATCTTGGCCCCCATGACACGAGTCCGGCCCAGGGCCTCCAGGCCCCGAGTCAGCTCAGCCCGCAGGAAACGAGCCCTGCTCAGCCGGAAGCCCCTCCGCCTCCGGTTGAGAAAGTCGTTGCGCCACAGGCCCAAGCGGCCGAGCCGCCGGCAGCACCCACAGCGGAGCCCGTGACGAGCGAGCCGGTCAAAGATGAGAACTACGATCCGTTTGCCAAGGCTGAAGGCTCGGCCGACGGAATGGAAGAATACGATCCCTGGGAAGTGCTCAACGTCAAGACGTTCCTGTTCAACCGCAAGCTGGACGAATGGATCGTCAAACCCGTGGCCACGGCCTACGATACAGTCGTGCCGGATGGCGCGGAGCACGGGCTCAGCAACATCTTCCACAATATGCGCACGGTGCCCCGCCTGATCAACAATTTGTTCCAAGGCAAGTTCAAAGGCGCCGGGATCGAGTTCGGCCGGTTCCTGCTCAATACCTCTTTCGGGTGGGGCGGTTATTTCGATTTCGCCAAGGAAGCCTATGGGATTACGACGCCGGACGAAGATTTCGGTCAGACTCTGGGAGCCTACGGTACGAAGCCCGGTCCCTATCTGGTGATCCCGATCCTCGGCTCCTACACGGTCCGGGACATCAGCGGTTTCGTGGTCGATTTGGCCCTCGATCCCTTCAACATCCTGCTGTTCCCCTTCGTGGACGTCAAGAGTTGGCCGCAGGTGGTGACCAATGAAGATACGATCCTCTTTGCCCAGATCGGCATCCGGGCCGGGTATATGGCGAACGAGCGGGCCATCAACATCGAGACGACTTTTGAAGGCGTGGAGGAAACCGTCGTGGACCTCTACGGAGCGGTCCGCAACGCGTATCTGCAAAAGCGGGCCAGAGCGATCCGAGAATAGCGGGTTTTCGAACAGACCCTCAGGCGCAAGCCTCAATAGTTCTCGGTCATCAGTTTCTTGAGCTGGTCACTGAGAACCGAACACTTCCTTTCGAACGGCCCCTACCTTGAACCGCCGTTTCTCTTGACAGGGCGACGTGTCCGGCGGAAGCTGGACGCGTCGTTCTGCCATGCGCCCTGTCCCGGCCGTCCGGCCCGCACGAGAGGTGGACATCATGAACCCAGTTCGGCGTTCCTCCATACAGTACGTCCAGGTGAGCGTCGCTGCCCGTTTCGCTTCCCGGCTGCTTCTGAGCCTTCTCCTCGGCCTCGCGTTCGGAGGTCCGAACGCCTGGGCACAGCAGGGCGGGCCGAAGCCGGTCTCCGACACGGCGACACTGACGATTTTGAAGGGGACGGTCCAATGTATAGCGGGGGGAGGCACCCAGGCTCAACCGGCGACGGACGGGATGAATCTGGCGGCGGGGGACCGTGTGCTGACCGGTCCGAACGCGGAGGCTTTGATCACCTTCCTGGACGGGAGTACGCTCACGGTCATGCCGAACGGCGATGTGGCGGTCAAGCAGGCCGATGTGGGCAAGCCGCGTTCGACGATCGCCATCCGGATCAATCTCGGCAAGGTCTGGGCCCGGGTGGTCCGGCTGGCGGATCAAAAATCCAGCTTCTCGTTGGAATCCAACACGGCGACGGCCACGGTGCACGACGGGCTCATCGGCAGCCAGCAGGAGGCGGACGGAACCTTCACCTGTTGGACCAAGGCCGGGCCCTTGACCGTCACGGATCGACAAGGGCGGACCCTGACCTTGTCGCCCGGCCAAAAGGCGGTCGTGAAAGGCGCGGCGGCTCCGACGCCGCAGCCCTTCGCCGTGCACCAGAGCGTGCTCGCCGTCGTGGCCTCGTCGAACGTGCTCCCGCTGGTGCTGATGGACGACGAAGTCCGGGTGGCGGGGTTCGTGGCGCCCGGCGTGGAAGTCAATCAGGTGTTCGGGTCCTTCACGGGCCAAGGCGAGGGAGGGACGCGGACCGTCGAAGTGCCGGCCGGCGTGCCCGGCCCCTTCACGCTCGTGCTGGAAGGAAAGGAGGACGGTCCCTTCCATATCACCCTCAGCGGGTCCTTCAAAGGGACGCTGACGTATCTTCAGCCTCTGTCCGGGACTATCGCGAAAGGCCAGCGTCTGCACACCCGCATCAACCAGGTCCTCGACCAGACCACGAGCGGCGATCCCAAGCAGGCCAAGGTCCGGTCCGGGGCCGCGTCGGCGTTCACGCCGCTGGCCGGGCCGCTGCCGGGGAAGATCCTGCTCGCACCGGATGAACTGGCGTCAGCAGGCGGGAGCCGCTGATACCGTTTACTTGTGCTGGGCCACGTAGACCCCGTTCCAATCCTCGGGCGGGGGCGAAGCCAGCAAGGCCCGGCTGCGGCGCAGGTAGAGCGAACTGGGTCCGTCCTCTGGCATGTCGGCCTGGATCGTTTCGAACAAAGCCGCCGCCTCCGCCCACCGCCGGGATCGGTAGAGCGCGATGCCCCGCTCGTAGGCGGTCACGAAGGCCGCTCTCGCCGGTTCGAGCTCGCCCGCCCGGCTCAACACTTCATAGACCGCCAACGGCTCCGCCCGCCCTTTCACCGCGACGAGGTCGAGAAACCGGTAGAGAAAGGCCTCGCCTGCCTCGGCCTTGACGGCCTCGCCGACCACGAGCCTGGTCCCATATTCCTTGCTGAGGCCCTCCAGCCGCGCCGCGACGTTCACCGTGTCCCCCATCACCGTGTACGCGAGCCGGTCCCGCGAGCCCATGTTCCCCACGACCATCGGACCGGTGTTGATGCCGATCCCCACATCCAGGTTGCGCAGGCCCCGTCGTTGCCAGTCGGCGTTCAGCAAGCGGAGCCGTGCGATCATGTCGAGCGCGGTGCGGCAGGCGCGCCGGGCATGGTCCGGCTGTGCCATCGGGGCGTTCCAGAAGGCCATGATCGCGTCGCCGATATACTTGTCCAGCACCCCGTCGTGCCGGAACACGATCTCGGTCATCGCCGTCATGTATTCGTTCAGCAGGGCCACCAGCGCCTGGGGTTCCAGCGCGTGGGACAGGGTGGTAAAGCCGCGCAGATCGGAGAAGAGCACCGTCATGGTCCTGGTGTCGCCGCCCAGCTTCAGCCGCTCCGGGTCCTTCAGCGCCCAGTGGCTGACGGACGGCGACAGATAGCGGGCCATGACGCCCCGGATCATCTTCTGCTCCGCCTGCTCGAAGGCCACGCGGTAGACCATGGCGGCGGCGAAGCCGAGCAGCAGCGCGCCGGGCGGGTAGACGAGATTGAGCACCACTCCGTTGTCAAACAGCAGGCCGGCGGCCAACCAATACAGGCCGAGGGCCCCGATCACCCCGAGGGCGGCATGGCGCGGGCCGCCGACCGCCACCAGCAGCGAGGCCAGGACGGCCGAGGCGACGATCAAGAGGATGGTGGTCCCGTCCGACACAGGGACCAGGAACCGCTGACGGAGAATGGTTTCCACCGCGTTGGCCAGGACCTCGACGCCCCACATACGTGTCTCCGCCGTGGTCGGGGTGGCAAACTCATCCACCCCGCGGATCGTTAGGCCGATCAGCACGATCTTGTCCCGTACCAGCGCCGGGTTGAAAGAACTGTCCAGAATCGAAGCGAAAGGCAGGATCGTGAACGGGCCGCCATGCTCGGGACTGGAGGGGCCGCCGAGGAAATTGATCCGCATGCTGCCGGTCTGTCCGACGGGAATGGCCCGCCCGGCGCCGAAGATCAGGGCCCCGGCCGCCGGTTCGTCGATCACGCCGGGCCGCCGGACGAAGCGCGCCACGGCGGTCAGGGCCAGCGCCGGCACGATGTCGGGCCCGGCTGTCAGTTGGAGCGGCAAGCTGCGGACCACCGTGTCCTGGTCGGTGGTCACGTTGACGAACCCTTCGGCGACGGCCGCATCCCTGATCGCGGCGGTGGGACGCACGAAGACGTCGAACTCCTGGGCAATACCGGGACGCGGGACGAGGTCCTTGGGGCCCTGGGCTTCGACCGGGGTGACGACGATCCCCGCCCGCCGGATGGCCGCCGCGACCGTCGGGTCTTCCGGCGTGGGCGCATCGAAGAAAATATCGAACGCTACGACCCTGGCGCCGGCTTCATGCAGCCGGTCCACCGCCTGGGCATAGAGGGTCCTGGGCCAGTTCACCAGCGGACCGTACCGGGGGAGCAGGGCGCGGTAGCTGCGCTGGTCGATGCCGACGATCACCGTGGCCTGCGCCGGGTCCGTCCCTTGCGACGCAAACAGGAAATCGGTGCTGTGGATCTGGGTCGTGGACAAGAAGGTCAAGCGGTAGGCTGCGGTCAACAGCGAGGCGACCGCCAGGGCCAGCGCGCCGCTGACGAGCAACCGCCGCTTGGTGCTCCGCGTCATGGGCGGATTCTAGCAGGATGTTGAAAAAGTCCGCCAGCTTTGTTCTCGCATCGCTCTTGAACCCTGTGCATCGTGAGGCGTGAAGCGTAGGGCACAGAGAAAACGGATGGAAGGCGCGCTGCGGACGAGCCACGGGAACGGCGTGCGTCTTGGCGCATGCGGGTGGGCGGGTGTGACGGTGGCCTTTTGCCCATCCTGCGGTCCTTGTTACGAAATCAGAGAAGGCTTGCCTTCGGCTTGGGCTTTGCTTACCTTGTGGGAACGATCGGAGGTGAGCGCATCGTGAGCCAAACCGCAACCGAGAAGAAAGCCAGCTTGACGGGCACCGTCCATACCGCACCGGAGGATATTTCGGTGAAGGACGTGGCGCGGCTCATGACGGCCCGGGGCATCGGGTCGGTCGTGGTGGTGGATGAACGGACGATGCCGATCGGGATCATCACCGACCGGGACATTGTGGTGCGGGTGACGGCTGCGGGACAGGATGCCAGATCGGTCCTGGTGGGCGCCGCCATGTCCAAACCCTTGGTGACGATCACGAAGAGCCAGGACATCGGCACGGCCGTCGGCGTGATGGTCCGTCATGGCATTCGCCAACTGCCCATCGTGGATGAGACCGGGCGCCTGGCGTCCATCCTGACGCTGGACGATATCCTGCGGTTCAAGCTGGCCGATCCGGCCGAGCTGACTCAGATCGTCCGGGACCGGCCGCAGTCCTTGCCTCCGGAGCCGGGGGCCAAATCCCTTGCGCCGGGGATGCCGGCGCAAGAGGCGTCGAAAGCTTTTGAGACCGGGTTGGACTTTAAGCCGGCTGTTTCATCCTCCGATGCGGGAACGGCGACCTCGTCTGCGCGGCCGGTGGCCTCCCTGACGAGAACGACCAAGGTCGTGACGATGGTCAGGCGCCGCCGCCGCCGCACCATGCTCGAAGAAGTCCGATACCTGATCTTTGCCAACAAAACCTGGGTGGCGGTGCTCCTCGCGCTGGCGGGACTCCTCGTTCTCGTGTCCTTCTTCCTGGCCTACTTCGGCGATCGGTTCGATTCCTATTCGCAAAGCCGCTATGAACCCAAGGACGAAGAGCGCCGGGTCTACATGGAGGAGCGGCAGCGGCTGCATGGAGGGAAAGTCCCGTCCCGGTGATCGAGGGGCCAGCGCCGCGGGCATCATCGTGCCCCGTGCCGGCTACCGAATGATTCCCAATTCCCGTCCCACCTTGGCAAAGGCCTTGACCGCCTGCTCCAGCTGTTCGTGGCTCAACGCCGCCGACATCTGCACCCTGATCCGCGCCTGTCCTTTCGGAACCACCGGGTAACTGAACCCGACCACGTAGACGCCTTCCTCGAGCAACCGGTCGGCCATGCGCGTGGCCACCATCGCGTCACCCAGCATGATCGGGATGATCGGATGTTCGCCCGGCGTCACGGTGAAGCCGAGGCCGGTCAGTTGGGTCCGGAAAAACGCCTGGTGTGCGCGCAGAGCGGCTCGGAGTGCTTCCCCTTGCGCCACCAACTTGAGGGCTTGCAGCGCCGCCGCCGTGATCACCGGCGGCAGCGCGTTTGAGAACAAGTAGGGGCGGGAGCGCTGGCGCAACAGCTCGATGACTTCGGCGCGGCCCGAGGTGAATCCTCCGGAGGCTCCGCCGAGCGCTTTCCCCAGCGTGCTGGTGATCAAATCCACCCGGTCGGTCAGGCCGAAATAGTCGGGCGTCCCGCGTCCGGATGGACCGAGGACCCCCGTGGCATGGCTGTCGTCCACGAGGACGGCCGCATCGTAGCGCTCCGCCAGGCCGACGATCTCCGGCAACCGGGCCAGATGCCCGTCCATTGAGAAGACCCCGTCGGTGGCGATCAAGCGCAGGCGGCAGGCCGACGCCTGCTTGAGGGCCGTCTCCAACTCCCCCATGTCCGAATGGCCGTAGCGGAACCGTTGCGCTTTGCAGAGGCGGATGCCGTCGATCAAGCTGGCGTGGTTCAGCGCGTCGCTGATGATGGCGTCCCGTTCGTCCAGCACGGTTTCAAACAGACCGGTGTTCGCATCGAAGCAGGAGCTGTAGAGGATCGTATCGGCGGTGCCCAGGAACGTCGAGAGGGCTTGCTCCAGGCGCTTGTGCAAGTCCTGCGTGCCGCAGATGAAGCGCACCGAGGCCATGCCGTAGCCATGGTGCTGCAGCCCCTCGGCCGCGGCTTTCAGGACTTCCGGATGGTTGGCCAGTCCCAGGTAATTGTTGGCGCAAAGGTTGAGGACGGTGTCCGGCGCGTGACCGTGGCCGGAGGCAACCCGAACCTGCGCCCCTTGCGGGCCCACCAGCTGCCGCTCCGTTTTGTACAGGCCCGCCGCACGGATCTCGGCGAGCCGCGCATCCATGACGGGTTTGAACGTCCGGTAGGCCATTTTTCGCCCTCGCTCTCGCGCCGATTGTAATGCATTACTGGCGGTTGAAGCACATTATTTTCAGGCCCCCATCTTGGGCGGCCTTGGCGGTTGACACGCCTTGGTTCGCCCGCTAGGATGCGCGCGCAATGCACCACGGATTGCGGCCTGCAGCGACTTCTTGCAAATGGCCCAGCGGCTCTTCTTGTCCTGCCTTGAGGCCCTGCGGTTTCTCTGGCCCGTAAGGGCGCGACATAGATTTCCTCACAACAAGGACGTTGGAGACGGTACCCCTGGCGCGCTGTGTTGCTTGGCGCAGCCGTCAGGCATCTCGATATCTGCGCGCATGTGTCCGCCGCCTGGAGCGAGCGGGAAAACAGGAGAGGACAACGTCCATGCAGCCATCCGTTGCACGATCTTCCTACCGGCGAGTGCCCCTGCTCATCGCCGCGATGACGGTGTTTGCGCTAGGGATCGGCGCCCTGGCTCTGCGCTACATCGAAACGCGCCTCGTGGCGGCGACTGGCCAGAGCTTAGCTTTGGCCGCGACCGATATTGCAGACAAACTCGATCAGGTCCTGTTCGAGCGGTATGCCGATGTCCAGGTCGCGGCCGCGGCTGTTGCTCCGCATATGCAAGATCCGACAACGCTGGCGCTGCACCTCAACAGGATGAAGGAATTGCATCTGGTGTATCGGTGGATCGGTGTCGCTGATCGCCGAGGCCGGTTGGTGGCGGCCACCAACCCGGCCGATGTGGGCCTCGACCGGAGCGCAGAGCGTTGGTTTCAGGCGGTCCGTGACGGCAAGGCCGTCTTCATGCAGGATGTGCAGCAAACCGGGGAGGACAGCAGAAGCCCGAGCGTGGGATTCTCGGCCCCTATTGTCGACTCAAGGGGACAGTGGCTCGGCGTGATGAGCGTGCGTGTCGGGCTTTCCGAATTGGAGGAAGTGTTCGCTCGGACGGTCACCGATTTCCAGTCTCAGCGAGGCGGGGTCGGCAAGGTCGAATGGCAGTTCATCAGCCGCGACGGCACGGTGATCGCCGATTCTCTGCTGCGGGAGGAAGGACGGGTCAATCTGAGACGGGAAGGCCTGTCGTCCGCATTGTTGAGTCAAGCGACCGGGTCCGGCTATGTCGAGGAGGAGCACCTGCGCCGGCATGTGCCGGTCGTGACCGGCTTTGCGCGGACCGACGGACACGGAGAATTTCCCGGCTTTCGGTGGGGGATTTTGGTGCGAGCGGACCGGGCCGACATTCTGGCCCCGATCCGGTCCGTCCTCTTGAAATTGGGGTTGGGCGGGGCCGTGGTGTGGCTGCCGATGCTCGGGTTTCTGATCTGGATGACCGGGCGCCTGCGGGCCGAATGGAGCACGGCGGAAGAACGGGGGCAGCGGCTCGCTACGATCCTGGCCAGCATCGGCGACGCGGTGGTCGTGACCGATGCGCAAGGCCTGGTGGTCTTCATGAATCCCGTGGCGCAGGGGCTGACCGGGTGGAGTCAGGAGGAGGCGTCGGGGAAGAATCTGGACACGGTCTTCGTCATCGTCAATGAATCCACCAGGCATCCGGTCGAGAGTCCCGTCACCAAAGTGCTCCGCGAAGGGACGATCGTGGGGCTTGCGAACCACACCGTGCTGATCGCCAAGCATGGGGCGGAACATCCGATTGACGACAGCGGGGCGCCGATCCGCAATGCCGACGGGACGATCACCGGCGTAGTGCTGGTGTTCCGCGATGTGACCCAGCGGAAGCAAGCGGAGACGCTGGTGCGGCAGCGGACCGAGGCGCTGTTGAAGCTGGTGGAGGTCGCGCAGCGCGTGACCATCACAACGGACCGACGCCGACTCTTGCGCGTGGTCGTGGAATCCGCGGCGCAGTTGACCGCGGCCCGGTACGGCGCGCTCGGCGTCTTCGGCGAGGGCGGCGTAGGCCTCGACGACTTCCTCACGGTGGGAATGGACGAGGCCACCGAGCGGGCGATCGGCGGGCGTCCCGAGGGGCGCGGCCTCTTGGGCGCGTTGGCGGACGTGGAGGGCCCCATCCGGCTCCGCGATCTCACGCAGCATCATGCCTTCAGCGGGTTTCCTCCGCACCACCCGTCCATGCGGTCGTTCTTGGGCGTCCCGATCCGCGCCCACGGCCGGCTGTTCGGGAGCCTCTATCTGACGGAGAAGCAGGGGGCGGCCGAGTTCACGGAGATCGACGCCGAAGTGGTCGGCGCACTGGCGGCCATGGCCGGCGCCGCGATCGAAGAAGCGGCGCTTGTCGATCAGATCCGCGAATCCGGTCTGCGGTTCCGCTCGGTGGCGGAGTCGGCCGCCGATGCGGTCATCATCGCGGACGGGGAGGGGTGCATTCTCTCATGGACCCCGGCGGCGCAGCGCCTCTTCGATTATGCCGAGGAGGAGGTGGTCGGACGTCCCCTGACGATCCTGATGCCGGAACGCTACCGGGAGCCCCACCGTCGGGGGCTGGAGCGCATGCGGGCGGTCGGCGAATCGCGCCTGATCGGGACTACCTTGGAGGCCTATGGATTGCGGAAAGACGGCCGGGAGTTTCCCCTGGAATGTTCGCTGGGCATGTGGACCGCCGGCTCGAAGACCTTCTTCAGCGGCATTCTCCGTGACGTGACCGAGCGCAAGCGCGGGGAGCGCTGCCTGGCCGCCCAGTACGAAGTGACGCGGGCTCTTGCCGAGTCCCCCACCCTGAATGAGGCAGGCACGCAGGTCCTGCAGGCGATCGGCGAGAGCTTGGGCTGGGATATGGGGGCGTTCTGGATCGTGGACTCGCGCGCCAACGTGTTGCGCTGCCTGGACATCTGGCGTGGAGCCTCCACGAGACGGGGAGAATTCGAGACGGTCACCAGCCAGATGACCTTCGCGCCGGGAGTGGGGCTGCCCGGCCGGGTCTGGGCGAGCGGGGAACCGGTCTGGACTCTGGACGTTACCAGGGACGACAACTTTCCCCGAGCGCCGATTGCGAAACAAGAGGGGGTGCACGGGGCCTTCGGCTTTCCGATCCGGCATGGCGATATGATCCTGGGGGTGCTGGAGTTCTTCAGTCAGGAGGTCCGGCACCCGGACGAGGCCTTGCTGAACATGATGCAGGACGTGGGGCTCAAGATCGGCCAATCCGTCGAGCGGATGCGCTTGGAAGAACAGCTCCGCCACTCGCAAAAGATGGATGCCGTGGGGCGTCTGGCGGGCGGCGTGGCCCACGACTTCAACAACCTCTTGACCGTGATCAACGGGTGCAGTTCGTTTCTGCTGCGCCGCCTGAGTCCGGACGATCCGCTGCGGCGCTATCCGCAGGAGATCCAGCGGGCCAGCGAACGGGCCGCTTCCTTGACCTACCAATTGCTGGCGTTCAGCCGGCGGCAGATGCTGGAGCCCAAAGTGCTGAACCTGAACGAGAGCGTGTCCGCCATGGACTCCATGCTCCGCCGGTTGCTCGGCGAACAGATCAACCTGGTGACCGTCCTCGGCGCGGGCGTGGGCCGCGTGAAGGCCGATCCAGGGCAGGTCGATCAGGTGATCATGAATTTGGCCGTCAATGCGCGCGACGCGATGCCGGAGGGCGGCAAGTTGACCATCGAAACGGCCAACGTCGAACTGGACCAAGCCTATGCGAGTCGGCACATGGCTGTGGAACCGGGCCCCTATGTGATGCTGGCGATCAGCGATACGGGACACGGGATGGACGAAACGACCCAGGCGCGTCTCTTCGAACCCTTCTTCACGACCAAGGAAAAGGGGAAGGGCACCGGGTTGGGGCTGTCCACCATCTATGGGATCATCAAGCAAAGCGGCGGGACGGTCTGGATCTACAGCGAGGTGGAGCGGGGGACGACATTCAAGGTGTACCTGCCCCGGGTCATGGACATTATGGAGCGGTCCCCGCTTGCCGCGGCCGCTCATGCGGCATCGGTCGGTGGCGCGGAGTTGATCCTGTTGGTCGAGGACGAGGCGTCGGTCCGCGCCTTGGCGCGTGAGGCGTTGGAGGAGGCGGGTTTCCAGGTGCTGGAGGCCCGCCACGGATCCGAGGCGTTAGTGGTCAGCCACCAGCACCAAGGGCCGATCCATCTGTTGCTCACGGATGTGGTGATGCCGGAAATGAGCGGGCGGGTGCTGGCGGATCGGCTGGCGCCGCAGCGCCCGGCGCTGAAAGTCCTCTACATGTCGGGCTACACGGACAACGCCATTGTCCATCAAGGCGTGCTCGACCCGGGGACGAACTTTTTGCACAAACCCTTTTCGCCGGAAACGCTGGTGCGCAAGGTGCGTGAGGTGCTGGACGCGCCGCCGCAGCCGTGAGTCGTACAGGGTAAGGTGTGAAGGGGGGGCGGGGCGAGGAGCGGCGAGATCGTTTCCTCACGTGTCACGCCTCATGCTTCACGTCCGGTTACGGGAACAGCACCACTTTGCCGCATTGCCCCGACTGGATCAGGTCGAACCCTTGCGCGAAGTCGGCCAGCGGCAGTCGATGTGTGATCACCGGCCGGATGTTCAGCCCCGCCTTGAACAGCCCGGCTAACCGATACCAGGTGTTGAACAGCCGCCGGCCGGTCACGCCGTAGACGCGAATCCCTTTGAAAATGATCTCGTTGGGCAGGTCGAAACAGACCGGTCCGGTGGGAATGCCGAAGAGGGTCACGCGGCCTCCGTTTTTCACGGATCGGAACGCCTGGTGCAACGCGCCCGGATCGCCGGACATCTCGAGCGCACAGTCCACCCCATCCCCGCCCGTGAGGTCCAGCATCGCGCCGGCGATGACTTCGGGCCGGTCGGTCCTCGCATTCAGCACATGGTCGGCTCCCACCTGCTTGGCGAGCCCCAGCCGGTATTCGCTGATATCGGTCGCGATGATCGTGGCGGCGCCGGAGACGCGGGCCACGGCCGTGGCGAACAGACCGGTGGGGCCGCATCCGCTGATCAGGACCGTACGGCCGGACAAGTCCTCGACCAGGGCCGCATAGACCGCATTCCCCAGGGGCTCCTGCACGCAGGCCAATTCCGGGGGAATGTCCGGGGAGGTTTTCCAGAGGACCCGTTCGGGGAGCACGACATACTCCGCATAGGAGCCGTCCACATCGATGCCCAGCAGGCGGTAGATCCGGCACACATGGGCCTGGCCGGTCCGGCACTGGAAGCATTGGCCGCAGGTGATGTGGGATTCGGCCGCGACATAGTCTCCGACGCGGACCGACGAGACGCCGGCGCCCAGCTCCACCACCTCGCCGCAGACTTCGTGGCCGAGGATGCGGGGCGGGTGGATGCGCCCCCGCGCCCATTCATCCCAGCGGTAGACGTGCGCGTCGGTTCCGCAGAGGCTGGTGGCCTTCACCCGGATCAGCACCTCGGCCGGCCCGGGGCGGGGATCGGGAACCTCCATCAGAGTCAGGCCCGGCTCCGGCTTGGTTTTGACGAGCGCTTTCACGGTAAACTCCCGGGCTCATTATCGCACAGCCCTTCCATGCGTGCCATGCTCTTGACCCTCCGACCCAAGCCGGGTAGTCTGTCGCCTTTCCAGCGTTGACGGTGATCCTAGCAAGGCAAGGAGGAATCCATGAGGCGCAGGCGACGAAACAAGGCCGGCTGGCAGGCGGCCCTGGGGCTGATGCTGGGCCTGGTGCTCGGGCTGGGGCAGTCGGCTCTGGCCGAGACGGCCCGGTACGACGTGGATCGGGACCATAGTGCGATCGAGTTTCGGGTGGCGCACATGGTGGTCTCCAAGACCACGGGGCGGTTCATGGACTACAGCGGGTTCATCGAGATGGACCCGGAGGCCCTTACGGTCAAGACGATCGACGCGACGATCAAGACGGCCTCGGTCAATACGAACCACGAGAAGCGGGATGCGCACCTGCGGGGACCAGACTTCTTCAACGCGGAGAAGTTTCCCACGATGACCTACAAGCTGAAGTCCTACCGCAAGACCGGCGAGGACTACCAGGCCGTGGGCGAGCTGACCTTGCTGGGCGTGACCAAGGAGATCACGCTGGTGGGGAAGTTCAATGGGGTGGCCAAGGACCCCTGGGGCAACACCCGCGCGGGCTTCACGGCGGAAGGCAAGCTGCACCGCAAGGAGTTCGGGATGAACTGGAGCAAGCAGCTGGATAACGGCGGGCTGGTCGTGGGTGATGAGGTCTTCATCAAGCTGGATATCGAATGTATCAAGGCGAAGTGACGGCGGTCGGCTGAGCCCCTGCTCCCGCACCTCTTGCGGTACCCACTCGGCGGCGGTTTGAATCGGAGTCCCGGTCGTCTCACCGGCTCGAAGGGTGCCGGCACAGTCAGAGATAGAATGGCCTCCCTTGCTATGGTAAGGTCTGTTGTGATGACGCGCACGCTTGTTTTGATCGTTCTCGTGGCTTCCTGGGTCACGAGCGAAGCGCCTGCTCTGGCCCTGGAATTTACGGCGGACCAGTACACCAGGGTCAACGGCCATAGCCGGAAGGCGAACATCTACTACCGGGACAGCATGTGGCGGCTGGAGCATCATGAGCTGGGGCCGGTGAACGTCACGATCGTGCGCAAAGACAAACAGGTCATGTGGCTCCTGCTCTCGCGCATGAAGCATTTCAAGACGCTTCCGTATGATCCCGAACAGGCGCCCAAAGTCGCGGAGCGGCTGGAGGGAGAGATCGCGCGAGAAGAGATCGGAACGGAAACCCTGGACGGGCACCCCACGACCTTGTATCAAGTGACGGTCCGGCAGGGAAGCCAGGATGTCGCCTACTATCAATGGCTGGCCACCGATATCCGGTTTCCGTTGAAGCTGGCGCGGAAGGACGGCAGTTGGACCGTGGAATACAAGAACGTGAAGCTGCGCAAGGTGACGGATTATCTGTTTCAGTTGCCGGTGAATTTTCAGCCGCTGGAACAGTTCGATGAGCCGGTCAAGAAGGACGATGTGAAGCCGACGATGTGACGTGGTCGTGATTGTCAGGGAGGAATGGAAAGACGCTATCATGAACAAGAAGAGGGTTGCCATCATTGGATTGCTGGTCGCGATGCTCTGTGGGGGCGGGCTCGTCCGTGGGGAAGGGGTCGACGTGGCGGACATCACGGTCGAATGGACGCCGGCAGGCAAGGCCCTTGCCGCTGAGCGGGCAAAATTGCCGGCCAAGGATGAGATGGTATCGGTGCCGGAAGGCTGGTTTTTGATGGGCAGCAACAAAAAAGAGGACCGGTATGCCTATCTGACCGAGATGCCGCAACGCAAGGTGTTTCTGGATGCCTTCGACATTGACAAGTACGAAGTCACGACGGTGCAGTTCCTGAAATTCGTGCTGGCCATGGGCCGGTCGCCGTTGATCGATTGGCGTTACGATGGGGGCAATTTCCAGGACACCATGGCCAATCACCCGGTCATGCATGTCTCCTGGTTCGATGCCGAGGCCTATTGCAAATGGGCCGGGAAGCGGCTCCCCACCGAAGCCGAATGGGAGAAAGCGGCGCGGGGCGAAGATGGGCGGATCTATCCCTGGGGGAATCAGGCGGCCGGCTTGAGCCGCTCGAATTTCGGCCGGACGGGACTGTCCGGGCCGGTCCGGGATCGCCCGGAGCGGCTCTTGCTCTATCCGCCGATCATTTCGGTGGACAAGTATGATAATGGGGCCAGCCCCTACGGCGTCTTTCAAATGTCGGGCAACGTGGCTGAATGGGTGGCCGACTGGTACGACAAGGACTATTACAAGACGGCACCCGATCGAAATCCGAAAGGTCCGGAGAAGGGGACGCAGAAGAGTTTCCGTGGCGGAGGCTGGATCGACAGCACTCCCAGCGTGCGCGTGGCCCAGCGAAACGGGACAGATCCCAACACCAAGATGAATTGGCTGGGCTTCCGTTGCGCGAAATAGGATGCCGATAATGGCCCCCAACCTCGTTCTCGGTTGCTCGTCCCCCTCGACGGACGGCAAGGCTAGAGGCAAAGTGACTATCCGCTCGCATATGATCGAAGCGAGCGGCTCAAGCGAAGCTTGGTATGTACCTCCTCGGGGGTCGAACTGCCCTGCGGCCTTGTTGGTTGGCCATTTTGAGCATCCTCATGGAATCAACGCACCGTCTGTTGCGCAACCGGCGGGATTACGCTGACCGTTTCCGTGCAAGCAGCGCCTGGGCCCGTTCGCTGCTTTCTTTGACCAGGATGCCCATCTTGGGGTGGGAGGGTTCCACATCCACAGGCCATCCGTGAGCGCGCAGCCGCTCGCTGGCGGTGGGGCCGATGGACGCCACGACCATCCGGTCCAGAGCGTGCCGGAACAGCTGCGCGTGTCCCTCTTGCGTCAGCAGTTGCATCACATGCTCCACCTGTGCTGCGTTGGTGATCAGCAGCACGTCAACCTGGCCGGTTTGGATGCGCTGTAAGGCTTCCCGCAAAGGCCCGACATCCTCCGGCAGGGCCCAGCGATAGACCGGGACTCGCGTCACCTCAGCTCCCCGTTCCCGCAACCCCTGCAATAGCTCTCCGTTCGACACTCCGTATTCCTGGACCGCGATCCGGAGGCCGTGCAAGGGCCGGTCTGCATCGAGGGCGTGCAGCAGGTCTCGCCAGGTGTTCGGCTCCGGCACGGTGATCGTGGGCGTGAGCCCGAGGGCTTTGAGGGCAGCGACCGGTTTGGGACCTCTGGCCACCAGGCTGAGACGTGCGCAGGCGGCGAGAATCCGGTCCTGGGGGTAGCGGGTTTGCAGCACCTCGAACAATGTGTTGGTGCCGGCGCCGGTGAGCAGGATCACCATGTCGCAGGCGCCGGCGAGCAGCTGTTCGCCGAACGCGAGGGCTTCCGGATTGTGTTGCAACGGGATCTCCCGCAAGGCCGGTGCGATCAACGGCTGTCCGCCGTAGCGGCTGATCAAGCGGGACATCTCTTCGGCCATCCGGCTTTCGAAGGCCGCGACGCGCAGGCCGTTGAAGCCGGAGGGACCCATTACTTTGCCGGGGCGTCGGCCGCGCAGCGGAAGCCGGTCGATTCGTTGCGGATCAGCGGATCGCTTTTCACGCGCGTGAAGATCCGAACCAGCGGGGTCTCGACTTGCCAGCCGGAACTCCGGAGCACTTTGTGTGTTCCGCTCTCTGGACCATGGGGATTGCGCGGAGGGCTCTTTTCATAATAGGCGGGGTCATACCAGTCGGCGACCCATTCCCAGACATTTCCGGCCATATCGTAGGCGCCGAAGGGGCTCTTGCCGGCCTCGTAGCTGCCGACCGGCATGAGGGTCTTTTCCCCCTGCCAGCGCTGGTTGAAGTTCAGATGCTTGTGGGTGGGCTCGACGTTGCCCCAGGGAAAGCGGCTCGACTCGGTCCCGTGGGCTGCCTTCTCCCATTCGGCTTCGGTGGGGAGCCGCTTCCCGGCCCATTTGCAATAGGCCTCCGCGTCGTACCAGTCCACGTTGATCACCGGCCGGTCGCTCACCGATTCCGGCATCAGCGATCCTTGCCACAGGTTTCGCTTCGGGTTCTGAGGATGCTGAGGTGGACGGTGGCCCGTGGCCTTGATAAACTCCAGGTACCGCCCGTTGGTCACCTCGAACTTGTCGATATAATACTTATCCAGGTAGATCTCATGGCGGGGATACTCGTCCCGTCCTCCGTCCCGGTCGCCCTTGGGCACGCCCATGGGGAACGAGCCGGCCGGCACCGGGACCATCGGGGCTCCGTCCTTGCCGACGAGGTCGGCGCCCTTGGTGACTTCGCTCGACGGGGGAACTGATGTCGGGGGTTCGGCCGATGCCTGGCCACCGAGGCCGAGCGCACAAACGATGACAGCTAGTGTGACTGCCTGCTTCGTGGATGACATGGCACTCCTCTTGTTAGCGGTCCTCGAGAATCGGGATGATGGTATCACAGCCTCTTGCCTGAATCGACAGTCGAGCGTGAGCCCTGTCCAACGGCTTGGACAGGGGGACGGCATAAGGCAAATTTCGGATTGACCTGCTCGAGCCCCCACGCCTACTATGAGTTTCGTTGAGCCATTCTGAAAAGGCAGCGGAGGGGCTGTGCATGGGGGCGTCGGGCGTCAAAGGACTCTGGCATCTGGCTTTGCGGGTGAAAGACCTGTCTCGCTCACGGGCCTTCTATGAGGGGCTGTTCGGGATGAACGTCGTCTGGGCGCCTGATCCGGACAACCTCTATTTAAGTTCCGGACGCGATAACCTGGCCTTGCATCAAATTCCGCCGGGGGAGTTGTCCCAATACCACGCGTCGCACGGCCAGCTCCTGGACCATCTCGGGATCGTCGTGGACTGTCCGGAGACGGTCGACCGTCTGTTCCAGCGCGTGGAGCAAGACGGCATCCCGATCGTCCATCGCCCTCGGCGCCACCGCGATGGGAGCTATTCTTGTTACATCGCCGATCCGGATGGGAATACGGTCCAGATCCTCTATGAACCGACGATCAGCGCGGGCGGACCCGGCGTGAAAGATCGGGACAACTAGGCATCAGGAGTTTGCCAAGCGGGGACGATGAGTAACTTCTGGAACAGCCTGCGTAGCGACCAATATCTCGGCCTGGCGCCCTGGGCTTGGGTCCAACTGGAAAGTGCGGAGCCCCCCGGGCCCTTTCCCTTTATCGGGGGGGTGGCGCCGGAGGTCGTCGCCAGCTTGCAGGAAGCCCATAGCCTGCTGCTGAGTGCGATCGAAACCGCGATCAGCGATGTGTTTTCCCGTCGGGCTCCGCTGGATGATCCCTCCCTGCGGGTGAGACTGGAGGATGCCTATGCGGAACTCGTCGCCTCGCGCCCGCACCTGAGCGCCCACATCCGTTGCGGACGTCGGCCGGCCGGAACGTTCCAATGGGAGTTTCCTCTGGACCCAACCAAGTCCGCGACGATGACCTATACGGGCTTGCGCGTCTTTAATGCGGTCAAGCGGCAAGCCATGCCGATCCCGTTCGACCGGCCCATCGCGCCGATGATCGGCAAACTGCTTGGCTTTCTGGACGGCAGCTATCGGGTCGCCGAGGTGAAGACAGTGGTGACCGCGTCAGGGCGAGATGTGGAGCGGCATTTAACGAGGCTTCTGGAAGCGCTCAAGGCTCAGGATTGCCTCGCTGTGACGGACAAGGCGACGGTGCGGGACCAGTGGCTGGCTGCGACGGGCGATCGGGATTTGCTCCATCTGGGCCATGCGGCCCTGCTCTATCGGACGCAAGAGCAGTTCCTGCTCTTCGATCCCTGGTTGATGCCCTGGTTTGCCGAGTCTCCAGTCCCCTCCCTCTGGACCTCGCTGCTGCCTCGGCCCGCCGCGGTCTTTCTCTCGCACGATCATGACGACCATGTGGACCCGCGCACCCTCCTGCACCTTCCCAAAGACATCCCGATCGTCATTCCCAGCCGGCGGAACCGCCGGACTCTGTATTTCGATTATCTGGCGTTGCTGCGGGAGCTGGGCTTTACCCAGGTGATCGAACTGGCACATGGAGAAGCCTGGAATTTTGAGGGGGGCGCCGTTGTCTCCGTGCCTTTTTTTGGGGAAGACCCCTGTGACTTGGAGATGCCCCGTAATTGCTACCTGATCGCGGATCGGGGGCGAAACACGCTCATCCACGTGGATAGCGGGCCGACGAACAACGGCCGATCGGCGCTGAAAGAGGGGGTGATCGACGGGCTGGTCAGGAAATACGGGCCGATCGCCACCCTCTGTGCTTCCCAGCAACAGCTGCTGGAGCTCCGGTCTTATGCAGCCCATGCCTGTCTCTCCCATCCGGGGCGGTGGCTGGAGGTGGGGGAAAACGGCTACCTGACCAACGGATACCTGGCGGATCTCGCCGCCGCGGCCAAGGCCCGTTTGTTCGTCTCCTATGCGACCGGGGGGGCCGACTGGTACCCGGACCATCTGTCCTTCATGTTCAGCCGGCGGAACCCGGCCCGCACGGCCCTCCTGACCGCCAACTGGGAGTCGCCGAGTGACCTCAAGGCCAAACTGGCCCCAAGCGGCTGCGCCTATCACTACAGCCAGGCCCTCGACCTGTTCAGACCTGCCGCCGACGGAGGGACAGAGGTGGTGCCTGGTACCAAGGCCCTGGCTCCGGTTCCCTTGTACTGTCTGGACCATGGTCACCCTCCGTTTTTGAAATAATCCTCTTCCTCTGGTTAGTTAGGGGGCATGCCTCATGCCCCCAATGATGGGCTAATGGGCTGTGGATAGACCCAAAAAATACCGGTAAAAACCTTGGACCGGTATCGTCGATGAAGTTATCCAATCTCTTGACTATTCTTCAGAAAAATGCGAAAAGAAAGTCTGCTTATTGGGTTCCAATTCCCTTGTCCGTGGAAAGCTGCTCGCTTGTCGCCTCTTGTTGAATGAGCGGGGGCTGCGTTGGCCCGGCGATAAGATCGAAATTCACCAAGAGCTTGCTGATAATTGCACAACAACGAGGCACCCGAAGAGATAGCCATCCCCCGCGTTTTCCCACGCCGCAGGCCAGCAGACGGTCGTGTGATTCCTCAGGGAGCGAGTCGTTCACCTCAGGCCACCAGGTAAGGTCGATTCCCGTGGCCTATGGCCATGCGGTAGTCGTGGCACAGTTAATTCAAGCCCTTCGTTGACGAGGGGTTGTCTGTCGGTCAGGCCTAGGCAGTGGAGCGTGTATTCTCCGCTTTTTGAGCGGAGAAACGGAGTTGCCGGATTTTTTCCTTACTGTAAGTGAGAGGGCGAAGCTGTGCCTGAGACCGGGGATCGCCCGCAGTGGTATGCACTCCGGACGCGATCACGACATGAAAAGCTCGTTCGAGATCGGCTCATAAAGCAAGGGGGCGAGCCATTACTACCGACGCTCATGCGGGTAAGCCAGTGGAAGGATCGCAAGAAAACCATAGAAGTCCCTTTGTTTGCCGGTTACTGTTTCGCACGCTTCTCCTGGCAGGAGCGCCTTCCAATCCTCACCGTTCCCGGCGTTATAAGCATCGTGGGTAGCGGGATACAGCCGCAGCCGATCCCTGATGGGGAAATCAACTCACTGAAGTCCCTCATGGACAGTGCGCTGCCGTATGACGCACACCCCTATCTGCGGGAGGGGATGTCCGTCGAGGTCATCCGTGGCCCGCTTGAGGGGGTGCGGGGCGTGCTGCTTCGGAAAGATAAACGGTATCGCTTGGTCTTGTCCGTTCACCTCATCAAGCAGGCGGCAGCGGTGGAGATTGATGCCGCCGATGTCATGCCGATATAGCCGCCCGATGCTCCCCTCCCTATCGCAGACCGCTGAAGCTAGTTGTCACGATATCGTACGTGCTGATGCAGCCCTGGGATGTTTACCGGCTGGAACGCACGCAGCGATCTGGCTGCTCTGTCATTATCCGGACACCGCCGAAGCCGACGAGAGAATTGAAACAGTCGTCCAGCTCCACCGTCAGTGGGGGCTCCCTATCTGGCTCTATGGGAGCAGCACGGCGCGCTATCCCGAGTCGGTCGAACGGATCATCAGAGGGAAGCTACTCGACCGCGGGGTCGATTCCGAAGTCGTCATCTGCTCCGGGGATCTGTCGTCTTCAACGCTTTCACTGGATACGGTTCAGGAGGCGCAGAACGTGGCTTCGGCGGCCAGGCAGAAGGGTATCCAGACTCTGCTGTGCGTGTCGAATCGACTGCAACTGTTACAGGTCCGGGCCTTGTTGCGGCGTGAGCCTCTCTCTTTTGTCTGGATTCCCACCCGGCTGCGTGATTGGCGCTGGTGGTATGTCGGCGGCCGGCTCTTGCTGATTCCTTTGGCCTTCCTGGGCATCGGACCCCGATTCGCCCCATTGATATTTGTACGTTGGGCCCGCGCACGCTTGGAGACGTGGCCTTTTTAACCAAAAAAGTTGCCTGGCGATGGAGGGATGCTCCCAACCTGACTCGCCGGGCTGAAGCTCCGCGTCCCAGGGCCCGACAATGAGGGCTCACTGAGGGCTCACTCGTTCGAGCCCATGTTGCGGCGGAGCTGTTGCAAATCTTTGCGCTGTGGGTATTACGTGACACCAGGCACGCTCCAAAGCAAGGCGGTGCTCATTACGGGATCATCCAGCGGTATCGGGCGAATGACGGCGTTGGCATTGGCGAACGCCGGTGCTCGGCTCGCGTTAGTTGCCCGCCGAACGGACCGGCTTGCGGCGGTCGTGGAGGAAGTCAGGGCGTGCGGGGGTGCCGCGGAAATGTTCCCTTGCGATGTGACGGTCCCCGGGGCGATGGAGGCCGCTGTTCGTGGCTGCGCTGATCTATACGGGCGGATGGACGTTTTGGTGAACAATGCCGGGGTCGGATTCTTCGCCACGGTCGAACAGACGACGGCTGAGGACCTCGACCGGATCTTGGCCATCAATTTGAAAGGGACGTTTCATGGCATTCGCGCCGCATTGCCTGTGATGCGGCACCAAGGATCCGGCCATATCATTAATGTCGCGTCCACGGCCGGCCGCCGCGGTTCGCCCTACCTGGGCGCCTACTGCGCCTCGAAGTTTGCCGTGGTGGGGCTGACCGAGTCATTGCGCACGGAGCTGCTAGGGAGCGGCATCCGAGTGAGTTTGTTTTGTCCTGGCGCGACCCGGACCGAGTTTTTTTCCGCGGCGCGCCGGCGCACCGAGCATCACCGCGGGTTGGTCGGTCCGGTAGAGTCGGCGGAACGCGTGGCAGAGCGGCTTGTGGACTTGATCAGGCGGCCCCGCGCGGAAGTGATCGTCCAGCCGGTCCGCCGGAAGCTGTTTTTGATGCTCAATCTGATCGCCCCGGCCGTAGTGGATCGTCTGGTGGCGCGCATGATCGCTGCAGGGGGAAGGGTCGGACGGGCGTAAGTCGTGCGATCGAACCGGCGCTGGACAAGCGGCGCGGATCGGAACACATCAAGGGAGCGGGGTGGGATCGTGAACGTCATTGTAACCGGCGGGGCCGGCTTTATCGGAAGCCATCTCGCGGAACTGCTGCTGCAGCGCGGGCATCAGGTCATCGTGCTGGACAACTTGTCCACCGGCCGTCTGGAAAACCTCGCCCATCTGAAGGGCAGCGCCGGGTTGTCGTTCCACCGGGTGGACGTGGGGGATGCGGAGGCGATTCGCCCGCACTTTGACGGGGTGGACTGGGTATTCCATCTGGCGGCCCTGGCCGACATCGTCCCGTCGATTCAACGGCCGCTGGAGTATCACCGAGCGAACGTGGACGGCACGGTCTCGGTGGTGGAGGCTGCGCGTCTTGCCGGTGTCAAGCGCTTCCTCTACACGGCGTCCTCCTCCTGCTACGGAATTCCCGATGCCTTTCCGACCCCGGAGACCGCGGAACTCCGCCCCCAGTATCCCTATGCACTGACGAAGGCCCTGGGAGAGCGCATCGCGTTGCACTGGGGACAGGTGTATCAGCTCCCCGTGGTCTCCTTGCGGCTGTTCAACGTGTATGGCCCGCGCTCCCGCACGTCGGGGACCTACGGGGCGGTCTTCGGCGTGTTCCTGGCACAGAAGCTGAACGGCAAACCCTTTACGGTTGTGGGAGACGGCACGCAAACCCGGGACTTTACGTTCGTGACCGACGTGGCGAAGGCGTTTCTGGCCGCGGCCGAGTCGGACGTGCAGCAGGAAATCTTCAACGTAGGGTCCGGCGGGACCTACAGCGTGAACCGACTGGTCGAACTGCTCGGCGGCTCGGTGAGTCACATTCCGAAACGTCCCGGGGAACCGGACTGCACCTTTGCCGACACTGCCAAGATCCGTCGACAGTTGCAATGGAAACCTGAGGTAACGTTCGAGGAGGGGGTCGCGCGGTTGCTGACTGCCATCGACGACTGGCGGATGGCGCCGGTCTGGACGCCGGAGGCCATTGCCGGCGCGACCAAGGAATGGTTCCAGTATCTGGGCAAGTAGGCATGCACCAGACAGCGGGGGGGTCATGAAAGCGCTGGACGTGACGAACAAGGTCAAGGAACTGGAGGAATTGGCGGACATCCTCACGAGGCTTCGCCAACATGGAAAGACGATTGTGCACTGCCACGGCGTGTTCGACCTGATTCACCCGGGCCACATCCGGCACTTCGAGGCGGCCAAACGGGAAGGCGACGTGCTGGTCGTGACGATCACCCAGGACGGGTTTGTGAACAAGGGACCAGGCCGGCCCGTCTTCAACCAGCGGCTACGGGCGGAATCCGTGGCGGCGCTCCAGGCCGTGGATTTCGTAGCGGTCAACCGGTGGCCCAGTGCGGTGGAAGTAATCAAGTTGCTCAAACCGACCGTCTACGTCAAGGGCGGTGAGTATGCCGCGCCGGAGAGCGACGTCACTGGCATGATCGCGCACGAGGAGGCGGCGGTCAAGGCCGGTGGCGGACGCATTCATTTCACCAACGAAATCACCTTCAGCTCCACCGAACTGCTCAACAGCCATTTCGACGTCTATCCCGACGATGCGCAGGCGTTTCTCAAGGGGTTCCGACAGCGGTACTCGGCGGGAGAGGTCATCAAGCAGCTCGACACCCTCCGCAAGCTAAAGGTGTTGGTGATCGGCGAGGCGATCATCGATGAGTATCATTACTGCCAGGCCATGGGCAAGTCGCCCAAGGAACTGTTGGTGACTACCAAGTATCTGCGAGATGAGGTATTCGCAGGCGGGGTCCTGGCCTGCGCCAACCACATTGCCGGCTTCTGTGAGGATGTGCACCTGGTAACCTGCCTTGGATCCAAGGATTCCCACGAGGAATTCGTGCGCACCCATCTCAAGCCCAACGTGACGGCTCAATTTTTCCACCGCGACGATTCCTCCACGATCGTGAAGCGTCGCTACCTGGACCATACATTCCTGTCCAAGATGTTTGAAGTCTGTTTTCTTGACGACAGTGCGATTCCGCCTCATATCGAACGGCAGATTTGCTCCTATCTCAAGAGTGTGATTGGTGAGTATGACCTGGTTCTCGTGGCCGACTATGGCCACGGCCTGATGGGTCCGGAGATCATCAACTCGCTCAGCGCTGAGGCCCGTTTTTTAGCCGTCAACACCCAGACCAACAGTGCCAACGCCGGCTACAATCTGATCACCAAGTACCCGCGCGCCGACTTCATCTGCATTGACGAGCCGGAAATGCGTCTGGCCTGCCATGACCGTGTGAACGATCTTCGCAACCTCATCACGGGCACGGCATCGAAGCTGAGGAGTCGGCGGGCCGTGGTTACCCGGGGACATCTGGGCTGCATGAGCTATGCGGCCGAGGATGGGTTTTTCGAGATACCGGTTTTTTCTAGCAAGATCGTGGATCGGGTGGGCGCTGGGGATGCCTATTTGTCGGTGGCGGCGCCCTGCGTGGCTACCGGTATGCCAATGGACTTGGTTGGATTTATCGGCAACGCCGTGGGCGCACTGGCGGTGCGCATCGTGGGCAACCGGTCGGCGGTGGAGCCGGTGCCTTTGTACAAGTTTATTACGGCGCTGCTGAAGTAGTGCCCACCGCGCAGCACGTGAACGATCATTGATTGGCAGCTTCATGTCTCGACGGACGCTCCTTCATCTGCTTCCCGGTGTTCTCATCAGCGCAATTTGCTTGTGGTATGCGTTCCGTGGAGTAGATTTCTCCGCGATGGCCGGCGATATTGCCCAGGTCGGTGGTGGCTGGGTGGCGGTCAGCATTCTGGTGGCTCTTTCCAGTCTGGTCCTCCGCGGCATGCGGTGGCGTTACTTGCTCAGCGAGGAACGCATCATCGGATACTGGTCGTTGGTGTCAGCGACGTTTGTGGGCATGATGGCCAACAACCTTCTGCCGGCCCGCTTGGGCGAGATTGTGCGAGCTTGGGTCCTGGCGCGCCGGGAGCGGACGAGTACCTCCAGCGTTCTGGCCAGCGTCTTTATTGAACGGTTGGCGGATGTGGTGACGGCGCTGCTTCTACTCGGACTCGGTCTCATGTTCTCTCCGGCTTTGGGCAGCGGGACAGCCGATCTGCTCGGGCGTGCCGGTATGGTGGTGCTGGCCGGGGTGGTCATTCTTGCGGCGGGGTTCGTTCTGGTGATCTACCGACGGGAGCAGTTCATATCGGCCGGTGAAGCTTGGGCCCGCAAAAGCGGTCGTCCCTGGGTTCTGCGCGCGGTGGAGCAGGGGCGGCACTTCCTGGATGGGCTCTGTGTCCTCCAAGGCGGAAGGCAGTGGCTAATGGTCATTGTCCTGTCTGTCCTCGTCTGGAGCCTGTCCATCGCGTCTTTTTATGCGATGGGGAGGGGCGTGGCCTTGCCGCTCACCGCTGTGCAAGCGATTCTGGTCTGGGTGATCGTGTTGTTCGGCGTGGCCATTCCCTCAGCGCCAGGGTTCGTAGGTACGTTTCACGGCTTCTGCGTGGCTGCCTTGGCGCTGGTGGCCGGCGCCGATCCAACCAGAGCGGCCGTATATGCTACGCTTCTCCATGGGAGCCATTGGCTGGCGATCAACGGGGTCGGTCTTGGATGTCTCCTGGCTGACCGCTCCGTAAGCTGGACCGGCCTGCTTGCAATGACACGGCCAGACGTCAAGACGGCTCGCTGATGTTGAAGGGACTGTTCCTGGCATCGGGCGGGTTCCTGATCTTTTTGGTGGCCCATGCCGCCCTGTTTCGCTGGTTTATGCCAGAACGACGGTTCGTGGCTATGGTGCGACTGGCTGCAGCGATCGGTGTGGGCATGATCGCGTTTCATAGGATGACCCCGTCGGATCTGGGGTTCTTGTCGGCCTCCTCCACGGGTGCCGGTTGGGGCGTCGATCTGCTCAATGGGACGTTGGTATACGGCTTCCTGTTTATCGGCTACTGCATGTTCTACTTCCTCGTGGATCGGGGATTTTCTGGCCGCATCATGATTGAAATCGAACAGTCGCCCGAGCGTCGGCTCCGCCGGCCAGATATTGTGGCGCGCTATTCAATGGAGACGGTGTTGCGGCGCCGGCTCGGAGAAATGCTGGAAATCGGCCGCATCGTTGTCAAAGAAGGCAGATTTTGCAATACCGCCAAGGGGCAATCAGCGGCCGCGATGTTCGCCTTTGTAAAGCGCTTCCTGCAGCTGGGAGAAGGTGGGTAATGCGGGGGCTGGTCGCGGGCTTGCTGGCGTTTGCGGTCTATTTCATCGTCCAGGTGGCGGTGTTTCATTCAATCAAAGTAACCCGTCGCGCGACGGTGCTTGTTACCATCTGGATTGCAGGACTGGCGGTGTATGCTGGGCTGTACGCCGCGCTGCCAGACGATAGTGCCTTATGGCCGGCGCCTTTCGTCGCAGCATCGGACGGACTGACCTTTACTTGTGGGGTGCTCCTGTATTTCTTTCTGTTCATGGGGTATGCCCAGTTCATTTACATGGCTGAAAGTTCCGTGGGGGCCAGGACAATGATCGAGTTGTCCGTAAGCCCAGAGAAGGGGCTCACCCTGGAGGAGTTAACCGGGCGGTATCGGCATGATTGGATGCTGGGTCGCCGGCTGGCCCGTATGGTACAGGCCGGGTACCTGATCGAAGAGAATGGATGGTATCGGACGACGGGTCGTGGGCGTTTGGTTGCGGGCGTCCTCGCTCGCTGCAAACGTATCCTATGCCTGGGGCCTGGGGGGTAGCGCCTCCACGTGGCAAGATTGAGCTTGCATTGACGAGGCTTTAGGCTGTAGGCTGACCGCCCTCAGGGCTGTCGACCGTGGCTTCACTAAGGCGGCGGCTATCTCTATCACATTTCCCGGAAGCGATCATGGACCTGTACCGCATTGATTCTCATAAGCTGATGTACCATCCCGACCGCATTGCTCAATGGAAAGCGGCCGGGGATGAATGGGAAAAGGCCAAGTCGGTTTACCCTTTGTATGTCGAAATCGCGACGGCCGGAGCCTGTAACCACCGCTGTACCTTCTGTGCGGTGGATTACATTGGTTACAAGACCCGAAGTTTGGAAAAGGATTTGCTGAAACGGCGAGTCGCCGAGATGGCCGAACGCGGCGTGAAGAGCATCATGTATGCAGGCGAGGGAGAGCCACTCCTGCACCGGCACATCGGCGAGATCATCGTGCACACGAAAAAGGTGGGGATCGACGTGTCGCTGACCACCAACGCGGTGGCGCTCAACGAGCACCTGATCCAGGAGGCGCTGGGTTCCGTCACCTGGATCAAGGCCAGTGTCAACGCTGGCACCAGAGAGACTTATGCGGCGATCCACCAGACCAAGGCGGATGACTTCGACCGCGTGTTTCGGAACCTGGCCAAGGCCGCCGAAGTCAAGCAAGCCAACCGCTATGCCTGTACGATCGGGGTGCAGATGGTCCTGCTTCCGGAGAATCAGCACGAGGCCGTCACGCTGGCATTGAGGGCCAAAGATGCCGGGGCTGATTACGTGGTGATCAAGCCCTACTCCCAGCACCTTCTGAGTCCCGGCACGATGGAGAAAGACTACAAGGACTTCGACTACAGCAGGATTTTCCCCATGGAGAACGAGCTGATCGCGCTGGAGGACAACCGATTTAAGGTGATTTTCCGCCGCCGGACCATGGAAAAACTGCTGGAAGGGGACCGGCATTATTCGGTCTGCCAAGCCACCCCCTTCTTCTGGGCCTACGTGATGGCGAGCGGGGACGTCTACGGCTGCAGTGCCTATCTGGAAGATCCCCGCTTCTGCTACGGCAATATCAATGAGAAGAGTTTCACTGAGATCTGGGAGGGCGAGGTCAGGCAGCGGAGCTTCCATCACGTCCGCCACGAACTCAACATCTCTGAGTGCCGTCAGAACTGCCGGATGGATGAAGTCAACCGCTACTTGTGGGACCTCCAGCATCCCCCCGCACACGTCAACTTTATCTGAGCCTGAGCCGGGCCCGCATGGTTCTAACCCTGAAGCAGGATGTATGCGAGTACCGCGAACAGTCCTAGCAGGACGGTGATCAAGCAGCCTGGCTTGAAAGTCCGTGTTGTAGTGGTCTTGAAGGTGATCCAGCTTAGGGGAACCTCTTGATCCGCTTGCACTGAGATGTCGCCCACCCATTCTATTCGGTCAAATACGGTGCTATCCCGGATGAAGGTCTCGGATATGACGGTTGCCCCTGGCGCGATATTTTCGGCGAATAAGTCGTCCTCCTGAAAGCATTCATCACCTTTCATTAATCGATAGTGGGCGCTTACCTTTTGCAGGAAAGCCGGAGAACGATTTTCCACTGCAAGATGGAAAAATTTGACCACAGTGAACCCACCCCCAGACCCCTCATGAGAGGACTTGTCTTGAACCAGGTAGCAGTTGATCCAGGGCTTGGGCTGTGTGTCCATGCGGGTGCGGGCTCCTTGGGAAAACGGGGCGCAGTGTAACGAAAATGTCCCAGTAGAATCAAGTGGGGGAAAGCGAAAGGTTCGTTCCGGCCACCGTGCTTAAGCATTGAAATATTAAGAAAAATGGCAAAAATCTTGACAGCCTATGCCATGGCATGTACCCTACCTTCTGCTACTTTCGGTTATCACCTTCGCCCTGGTTTCAATGGTCGCGTCGGGTGAATGCAAATCCTAGAATTTCCGCGAAGCCGTATGTAGCCTTCGCGCCGCTTCAATAAAGAGAGGAAGATCATGCTGCTGATAAATCCGGCCTCCGAAAAGTTCGGAGGGTTCCTTTCCCGTTATGTCCCCATCGGTATCCCGGTGGCTGTTGGCAGTTTGGCGGGATATCTCCGACAGCATGGCATCAAGGTTAACATTCTGGACGAAGAGGTCACGGACGTCACCCCTGATTCATTGGCAAAAGCTCTGGAGGGTCTCGATAAGCCCTATGTCATCGGATTCAGCTGCCTCACGGCTCACGTGGCACGGGCCTATGAGATGTCGAAGATGGTCAAGCGCCTGTATCCGGATTCCATCGTCATCACGGGAGGCTTGCACGCATCGGCTCTTCCTGAAGAGTCCCTAGAGCATGACACCATCGACATCGTGGTCCGAGGGGAAGGGGAACAAGCCCTGCTGCATTTGTATCAGGCCATTCGTGGGGGGAAGCCCTGGCATGATATCGGGGGCTTGTCCTACCGGCAAAATGGAGCGATCAAGCACAATCCCGAAGCGCCGTTGATTCCGGATCTGGATAGCTTGCCGATGTTTCCCTACGACATGTTTACACACCCGCGCTACGAGATGGGTTTTATCACGTCCTCTAGGGGCTGTCCTTACAAGTGTACCTATTGTAGTCAGCGGATGCTGACGGGAACCTCGTATCGGTACAAGTCTGCGAAACGGATCGTAGAAGAGCTCCAAGTTTTGATCGAGGACTACGGGCAGAAGCAGATTTTATTCTATGACGACAATTTCAGCTTTATGCAACGGCGTGTGATCGAAGTCTGCGACCGGATCGTCGAGCGGGGCCTCCATCGGAAATGTAGTTTTTCGATTCAGACTCGAGCAGATAATATTCCAGATCCAATCATTCCCCACATGCGGAAGGCCAACTTCGTGCATGTTGGGTTTGGCATGGAAACAGGCAGTGAGCGACTCGCCAAGATTATTGTAAAAGGCGAGACGGTCGCGGATCACATTGATGCCGTTAAGCGGTGTCAGAAGGCAGGGTTCGAGACTTCGTTGTTTATGATTTTTGGACTGCCGACGGAAGTGGCTCAAGAACGGGAAGACACATACAAATTGGTCCAGAGTCTCAATGTCCAGATGTCCAAATACAATAACTTGATCCCCTATCCAGGCACTCCCCTCTATACTGACCTTAAGGACTCGCCACGCGTGAAAAAGCTGCCCGGTTGGGCCAACTTTAACAGCACCCTTTCGGCAACTCGGAGTATTTTCGATAAGATACCACTTCCATATGTCCCTGAAACCATGGGCGAGTTTGAGTTAAAGCGCGACATCATCCGCTATAACTTCCGGACCTACCTCAAGTTGAAGCCGATTTTGGCCATTCTCACAAGACAAAAAGGGGTCGGATGGGTGAGCCTTCCGGAGAGATGGTATTTCAAGCCGGTAGAGCTCTATCACGTAACAAGGGTGGCACTTAACGTGGCGACAAATCTGCTGATCGCATACTTGCCTCGCTGGATGACCCAGCCGCTCATGCATGCGCTCAATCCCGCTCTGAAAGAGCGTATGCCAGTTCCAATGGAAAAGGAGTACGTGACGAGTGGATGGGGGCTTCCGCCGGAGCATACCAAGATGTCTGTGATCAATGCACAAAAGCCCTCGACCCAAGCCCATCCGGAGAGTACTCCTGCGCTCATTTCTCCCGTTCGCAGGAAAGAGCCGATTGGCGTGTAGCATCTCTCCCTGTCGTTCGTGATGAGGCAAGCCTTGAGGAGCCGTCTAGGGGGGTGGTGTGACTAACTTCCGGCCATTTCGTTGAGATGCGAGGCGCGGGCAAGTACCGTGCTCTCATACTGGTCATAGTGTTCTCCTCCTCTCTCTTTACCCTTCTTGGCACAATCCTATAGCACATGGGGAAAGCGCTCGCTATGGACGCTGGGTTAGCCCGGGACCTCTATTTTCGGATGCTTCGCATTCGCACGGTGGAGGAGAAGATCGCCGAGCTCTATCCGGAGCAGCAGATGCGCTGCCCCGTCCACCTCAGTGTCGGACAGGAGGCCGTGGCCGTGGGTGTCTGCGCGGCCCTGGCGTCCGAGGACTATGCGTTCAGCACCCACCGTTCCCATGCCCACTACCTGGCCAAGGGAGGGAACCTGAAGGCCATGCTGGGGGAACTCTACGGACGGGTGACCGGCTGTTGTCAGGGCAAGGGCGGCTCCATGCATTTGGTGGATCGGTCTGTGGGATTTCTGGGCGCTGTACCGATCGTGGGCAGCACCATTCCGATCGGGGTCGGAGCCGCGTTCGGGACCCTGCTGCGCAAGGAGCGCCGTGTGACCATCGTGTTTCTGGGCGATGGGGCCACGGAAGAAGGGGTCTTCCATGAGGCAGTCAACTTCGCCGTGCTGAAACGGTTGCCGGTCGTGTTCGTCTGCGAGAACAACTTTTTCTCGGTCTATTCTTCATTGGACGTGCGTCAGCCTTCTACCAGGGAAATCTATGAGCTGGTTCGCGGATACGGACTGGAGAGCCTGCAGGGCGATGGGAACGACGTCGAGGCGGTCTACGGGTTGACCAAGGCGGCAGCGGAGAAGGCGCGGGCGGGACGCGGCCCCACGTTCCTGGAATTCAAAACGTACCGCTGGCGGGAGCATTGCGGGCCTCATTACGACAATCACGTCGGGTACCGTTCGGAGCAGGAGTTCGAGGAGTGGAAGGCGCGCTGCCCGGTCGCACGCCTCAAACAACGCCTGCTGCAACGGGGGCTTGTCGCCCAGCAGGACCTCGATGGGGTCGAGGCAACCCTCACCGACGAGATCGAAGCAGCGGTAGCATTTGCGAAGGCGAGCCCATTCCCCGATCCGCAGCTCCTGGGGGCGCACTTGTACGCACCGTGACCCGCGGATTTCACTCCGAGACATCATGACCAGAGACCTCAGATTCTTTCAGGCAATCCACGAGGCGACCGACCTCTGCATGGCGCGCGATCCGTCTGTCTACCTGATGGGCCTGCACGTCCCGGCTGACCCAAAGGGCATCTTTGGAACCGTCTCGGGGCTGCAGCAAAAGTATGGGTCGGATCGGGTGATGGATATGCCGACGTCGGAAAACGGCATGACGGGGGTGGCCATCGGCTCGGCCCTCGTCGGGATGCGGCCGATCATGGTGCACCAGCGGATCGAATTCGCACTCCTGGCGGTGGAACAAATCATCAATCAGGCCGCCAACTGGCACTATATGTTCGGCGGAAAAGACGCGATGCCCCTGGTCATTCGCATGATGATCGGCCGGGGCTGGGGCCAGGGACCCCAGCATTCGCAGAGCCTCCAAGCCATGTTTGCCCACGTGCCCGGGCTCAAGGTGGTGATGCCCGTGACGCCCTATGACGCCAAGGGACTCTTGATTGCCGCCATCGAGGACAATAACCCCGTCATCTACTTGGAGCACCGGTGGCTTCACAACATCTTCGGGCCGGTCCCCGAGGGGCACTATACGGTGCCGATCGGAAAGGCCAGGACGGCGAGGCCGGGCCGGGACGTTACGATTGTCGCCACCTCCTACATGGTCCTGGAGTCGCTGCGTGCGGCCGACCTGCTGGCCAGGGACGGCATCGAGGCCGAGGTGGTGGACGTGCGCAGCCTCCGCCCCCTCGACACAGCGCATATCCTTGGGTCCGTCCAGAAGACCGGCCGGGTGCTGGCGGTGGACGGAGCGTGGCGGTCGCTGGGATTTGCCGCGGAAGTGCTGGCTCTGGTGGCCGAGCGGACCTATGGCACGTTGAAGGCTGCTCCCCAACGGGTGACCTTTCCCGATCTCCCCTCACCCAGCACCCCGGCCCTTGCGCAGCATTTCTATCCACGCACCGTGCACATCGTGAACGGCGTCCGGACGATGCTGGGGCTGCAGGAGGTCACGGAGGCGCAGCTGGGTATTCAGCACGAAACGCCGCTGGATGTGCCCGACAAGGCCTTTACCGGTCCGTTCTGATATCGGCTTATTTATGAACTGTACCGTGAGCATCATCATCCCGGCTCTGAACGAAGAGGGAAACCTCGCTGACGCGGTTGGCACGGTGCTGGGGGCCATCGGCGACCGGTTCGCCGACTACGAGTTGCTGATCTTTGACGATGGCAGCATCGATCGGACGGGCGCCATTGCCGATGAGTTGGCTGCCGGGAACCCGCACATCCGAGTGATCCACAACCCGCGCAACATGGGATTTGGGTACAATTACAACCGAGGAGTGGAACTGGCTCGCATGGAGTACGTCACGATGTTTCCTGGGGACAATGAGATCCCGGGCGAAGCGATTCGCACGATTCTGAACGCAGTGGGCGAGGCGGACATCGTCGTTCCTTACATTTCCACCCCTGCGGTGCGGAGTGGTAGCCGCCAGGCGATCTCAGCCACCTTTGTCGCCCTGGTCAATGTCCTGTTTGGGCTTCGGCTGCGCTACTTCAACGGTCCCTGCGTCCACCGACGGTCCTTGCTGCAGTCCATCCCCATGCGGACGCACGGGTTTGCCTACATGGCGGCGATCCTGGTCCGTCTGATCCGGTCCGGCTGCAGTTATGTCGAAGTCCCTATGCCCCTACAGGCCCGCCAACATGGCCGGTCGAAGGCATTCAAACTGAAGAACATCGTGAGCGTGCTGAGTACCCTCGGCGAGCTCTTCTGGGAAGTCCGGGTCACGGAGCGTCGTAAATATGCCGGAGCCGTGCGACGGATCGAGTCGCGCGCGTGACGGTTGTGCGATAGAGAGAAGGATACGGTTATGAAAATCATGTTCGTGATGGTCAAGGAAGACTATATTGACCCAATGAACATCGAGTTGTTGTCGGCCATGGCCAAGCAGGAGGGGCACGAAACCTTCCTGAATGTTCTCGAACACGACAACCTCATGGAAGAAGTCGGGGCGATCCGGCCGGACATTGTCGCGTACAGCGCCAAGACCGGTGAAAGCAACGTCATGTACCGGGCCAACCGGGCCATCAAAGCGACGTACAAGGACAAGATCTTCACGGTCATGGGCGGGCCACATCCGACCTTCAACTCCATGCGTATGCAGCTCTATGGGGAAGACTTGAAGCTGCCGTTGACGTTCTCCGGCCCCGCCATGCCGCGGGTGGTGGAAGACACGCAGTTGGACGCGTTGGTGGTCGGTGAAGGGGATGAGCCATGGCCGATGATGCTGAAAGCCTTGGCCGTTGGCAGCAGCCTCGATGGGATCTCCAATGTCGTGACCCGCAGCAACCGCCGTGCCGACGGCAGCGTGGCGTTGCAAGAGCGGAACATGACCCTGGACGAACTTCCCTACCTGGATCGGGATGTCGTCTATGGAAAGACGCGCTTGAAGGAGTTCGGCATGCGCAGCCTGATGGCGGGCCGCGGCTGTCCCTTTCCCTGCACCTATTGTTTCAATGCGAAGTACAACGCGATGTACAAGGGCAAGGGAAAGATGCTGAACCGCTACAGCGTGGACCGGCTGCTGGCCGAGATGGAGGACATGGTCCGGCGCCACAAGACGCAGTTCGTCAAGTTTTACGACGACGTCTTCGTGTTTCGCACCGACGACTGGCTCATCGAATTCGCAGACAAGTATCCACGGGCGATCGGGTTGCCCTTTCATTGCCTGGTCCGCTCCGATCTGGTCCGCCGCGATCCGGAGATCCTGACCTATCTCAAGAAGGCCGGCATCAAGTCCATCAGCATGTCCATCGAGTCCGGGAATCCCTTCATCCGGGAGCAGATCTTCAAGCGTGGGATGGACGCGGAGGACATCCGGTTTGCCTTCGATCTGTGTCACAAGCAGGACATCCATACCTTCTCGAACACGATTCTGGCCGTCCCGGTCCCGATCATTCCCAGCACGGCCGACCCGGACTTCGATCAAAAAGCCAAGGATCTTGTCTCCCATCTGGAGACGTATCACAAGATGAACCTGGGCACCTTGCGGTCGGACGTGGATCTTGCTGGCACGTTGGATCAGGCCGCCCGGAAAAAGCTGGTGGAATATTTCGAATCGATGGGCTTGCGGCACCGGGTCCTGGACTACGACATCGAGTCGATCGACATCAACATCCAGAACGGGGTGGTCTTCGGGGAGTTTCCCGAATTGCATCCCTATCCGGGCACACCGGTCTCCCAGTACACCATTGACGTGAAGGCGTTTGACGGGGATTTTGAAAAGCTCCACCAGAACTATCAGACGGAGTCCCCCTTCTCCTGCTTCACGGCCCAGGAGAAACTGGAGCAGGTGAACTTGTCCCTCCTGGGGCTGGTCCTGCTGGTCTTCCCATCCTGGCGGGGGGTAGTGGTCAACCACCTCATCAAACGGCGCTGGACGAAGCTGTATTTCGTCATGTACTACCTGGCCAAGGCGTACCTGATCGGGACCAAGATCTATCCGATGAAGTATTCGGCGGGGCATATCCTCCGGACGGTCAAAGAGAGCTTCTTCTCGGAACTGCTTAAGCATTCCCGTGACGAGGGGGAAAAGTTTTATCAGAAGCGAAAAGGGCTGAATGCCCAGCCGAGCGAGGTGCTAGGAGGACCATGGCAGAGCTAGACAGCGAGTTCATTGCAGAGACGCTCAACTCGCGTCAGTTGCTGGCGCTGCTGTTTGTGTGCGAGAGCCAACGAAAAAAAGTCCTATCCACATTGAATTTTTGCGGGACGGATAAGCCCCCGGCATGGACCGAGTTCCTGGATCGCTTCGCCGCGCGCTTGATCAAGCTGCCGGAGTCTGAACGGGTCTATCTGATCAATTCCCACCTCCAATCGTCTGAGGAGATCGACATTTATTCCAATGCGGAAATCGAAGCACTGCTCGGGCAGCATCATACTCTTCTTGCCACGTTGGCCCGAGAATTAGAGCATGATAGAAGATTTTTCTAGCCCGCGAGCCTAATCCGGCCAGTTGCAAACGGAGCCTGCTTGCTCCAATCGCTCCGAGCGTACCTCGCGGTGCGATTGCAGGGCTGCCGTCGTGGTGAGCAGGGCCACCCCTCCTCTTTTTCCCTTCCCACCTCTCAGGTATTAGCGGTGAGGTTCCTTCGAAATCTGAGGGGCTGGTGTGTGCTGGGGGCATTCCCTGAACGAACACGGCACTGGGGTGGCAGTGAATCATCTGAGGAGATTGATCAGTTTTCATGGGAGACGGGAAAGTAGTGCTTCCCCGGTGGGATCATGAGCGCTCTGCCTGATGGCCAGATTCACGTCCAAACTTCTCGTGCTCTGCGGCCACGGTTGCTTGTCCACATGCTCATGGGATTGGCTACTCCGGCAATCCTCTTTACCTGGGTGATTCTTTTTGGCTCCCAGAGCTATCAAGAATGGAACGACCGGTTCACCTACGAGCTGACCAATCGGTACTTGTTTTCCCAGATCCCGACCGGGACCATATTAGGGCCTCTGTGGCGAGAGGATATTCTGAGCGGAAGCGTCTGGGCCACTAATAAGGGGCCGACTCCCCTTTCGCTCCAGATCGGAGCCGCGCGGATGTTTGAGCTTACGCCGGTCTGGATTGAATTAGCGGGGAATCTCCTCCTCTATTTTGTAGCTTCGGCCTCGATGTACCTATACTCACGGCGAGAATTGCTAATGGGGATCGAGGGCGCCGGCATTTCCGCAGTGATGTTTGGCGCAACGGCCTATTGGCTTTCCTTCTGGGTAGGGAATCCAGACCTCCCGATGGCCGTCGCCTGGGTCCCCGTGTTATTTCTCCTGTCCCACTGGATTGAAAGAGCGGTGGAGGCGGGGAGGATCGTTTCTGTCGCCACTCCGACGGTGGCGCTTGCCATTGCATTCTACGCATGTGCTACTCATAGCGTCCTGGCTTCTCTGCCAGTGATCCCGGTTATTCTGTTGGCCTATGCATGGTGGGTGCTTGAGCTCCGTCAATCTGTGCTATGGGTCGCTGGTGGATTAGGGTTAGGGCTGGCTTTATATTCTCCGTTCCTCTGGTCCGTTGTCGAGGCGACGAGTCTGTCGGGGCGCTTTGTGGGGGCTGGGTTTTTGAATGCCGTCGACTCGCCGTTTAATCCGGCAGGATGGTTGGTCAACGCGCGCGCGATCTTGTCTCAGGTGGCGGTCGGACACAACCAATACGGGATATACCTGGTCTCAGTGTTGGGAGTGGTGGTGTGGCTCAGCCTCGGTACGGCATGGCGTCATGAGCAGCCGCGAACTCGAAGAATCCTGCAGTTTAGCGCAGGAGCGGCTGCGGTAAGTCTCATCATTGGAATTTTTGATGTGACGATCGATTATTTGAAGATGTGGATCCCGCTCATTGGAGCTTGGCATGTCAAACGATTTGAGCACTTTTTGTTCTTTCCGGTGCTTACTCTTGTGGGGTGGATGATCGATCGGTCCCTGTTTCAAACGGTGAGGGAGCCTCGATCTCACAGGAGAATTGACGCATTCAGATGGAGTATCGTGGCTGTGGGAGGGCTGGGTTGCCTTCAAGTCGGATATTCAGCCTATCGGATGCACTTGGTGCCCTCGTCCATCTATCCGCAAAATCTGATCCTCTACGCCTATTTGTTTCTGTATGCTGTGGTCACGACATATCTGTTGGTTGTTTTGTATCGATGGGCGTTATGGCCAGCCACGGACCATGGTCCATTTGCATGCGGAAGGCAGCGGACTGTGGGAGTCGTGTTACTCATTTCATCTGTTTCGCTTGCGGTATCGGTTCACACCTATCGCGCCGCAGTCCTGGAGCCGAAGATCGGTGTGGCCGGCACAGCCGATCCCATCATGACCTACTCGCAGCGGTATGCCGTTCCATCCGATATCGCGACCGCCAAAGAGATGAATCGGACCAACGGACGGGTCGTTGATTTGACGCGGCCCTGGTTTTCCGACACGTTGGGGCCCGCGAGCGAAACGGCCCTACTTCCTCTCGCCGGTCTCAGGACCCCATCTGGCTATAACCTTGGGCCAACACGATGGTACGAAAGCTTCGTCCGCCACGGCATTAATGGGAGGGCGAGCGCATTAAAGTATATCGTACAGATTGAGAACACCAAGGATTCAAATTTGGAAGCCTTGGGACTGCTGGACGTGGAATACATCCTGGCGATACGCGGGACCGATGTGCCGGGCTATGTGCCAGTGAAAAGCCTTGAGCCAGATAGCAAGGTGCTGTATGTGCCTGCGGACAGCGCCCTGGTGGAGCAGGCGTTTATTTCCGATGGCATTGTCTGTTTCTCGCGAGAGGATGACGCGTTGGAGTACATCCACCATGCCCGACTGCGAGATCTTCGGGCTCGGGCTGTGCTGGTCTTGAGTGATCCTGAGGGCAGTGCCATCTGCAGGGGGGGCGGATCACCTCAGGCGATTGCTGGAGCAGAATCGCCGCAGATTCGTCTCAAGCGTGCGCCAGATCGAGTACACCTTGAAATTGAGAGCCCATCTCGAGGCATTCTGACTCTTACGGATGCCTACTATCCCGGATGGAAGGTTATGGTCGATGGCGTCGAACGGCCTTTGCTGAGGACGTACATCACCTTGCGAGGAGTGGCGATAGGCCCGGGGCGTCACACTGTAGAGTTTCTGTATGCCCCGAGGATGTTTGGCTTGTTGTGCCAATTCTCCAGCGTTCTTCTGGTGGTATCCATGCTGGTTGCTGCAGTGGCATGGGGAATGGATCATGCCTCTCGACGGTATGTAGGGACCTATGAGATCGGCAAGTGACGGGAGGGCGGAAGCGATCGTGAGCAGCCCGTTCGAAGCGGCTAAGCATAAGATTTTGGCTATGCCATGCCGGTGGTTGGTTACCGGTGTCGCTGGTTTTATCGGCTCCAACATTCTGGAGTTGCTGTTGAAGTGTGGGCAGGAGGTTGTCGGCGTGGACAATTTCTCGACTGGCCATAGGAGCAACTTGGAGGATGTTCGAGCGGAAGTTGGACCGGATTCGTGGAAGCAGTTCAGGTTCATCGAGGGGGATATCGCTTGTCCGGAAATATGCAGGGAGGCGTGCGCAGAGGTAGAGTACGTCCTGCATCAAGCCGCACTGGGGTCTGTGCCCCGATCCATAGCCGATCCACAAGGCACGAACCGATCAAATGTCGATGGCTTTGTAAATATGCTCGTCGCGGCCAGAGACGCGGGAGTCAAGAAGTTTGTGTACGCAAGTTCTGGTGCTGTATATGGCGATCACCCCGCGTTGCCAAAAACCGAAGATGTTATCGGGAAGCCGTTGTCCCCCTACGCAGTGTCGAAATATGTCAACGAACTGTATGCTGAAACATTTAGCAAGGTCTACCAGATTCGCTGTGTGGGGTTACGCTATTTCAACGTTTTCGGGAGAAGGCAGAGACCTGGCGGACCGTACGCGGCGGTGATCCCCGCCTGGGTTTCCAACTTCCTGCAGGGTAGCCCTTGCGTGGTGAATGGGGACGGGAAAACCAGCCGAGACTTTTGCTACGTTGAAAATGTTCTGCAAGCTAATCTCCTAGCAGCGATCACTGATACTCAGGGTGATACTCACGTAGTGTGCAACATTGCGGTCGGGGAACGCACCACACTCCTTGATCTCTATTACATCATCAGGGATCAATTGGCCAAGTTCCAATCGGACGTAAAGCATGTGGAGCCGCAGTTTGGACCGTTTCGGCCGGGGGACATCAGGCATTCGCTGGCAGATATTTCACAGGCCAGAAAACTGCTCGGTTATGCACCCACACACGCCGTCAAGGACGGACTGAGAGAAGCCATTCCCTGGTATTGCGCAACTCTCCGGCCTTCATGAGCAAGTATACTCATAAAAAACGTAAACTTTTAACGGGTCATTGTATCTTGACATGCTATCCTGTAGTGTTCAAAATATGAACGCTATGAAGCCATAGAATGATCCGGCATGGAACTTCAGGAGCAACGACTTCTTAAGCTTCTCAACGAGGTTGAGAAGAACGAAGATGTCACCCAACGGGCTCTCTCCAGGAAGCTAGGGGTGGCTCTTGGTTTGACGAACCTCTATGTCAAACGGTTGGCCCGCAAGGGCTACATTAAAATCAGGACGATCCCCAGGAATCGCATTAAGTATCTTTTGACTCCTCGCGGGGTCCTTCAAAAGTCGAAGCTCACCTATGAGTACATGCAGTATTCCTTCGTCTATTATCGTGAGGTGCGTCAAGTTCTTGGCAAAGCTCTCATCCAGTTGGCAGGCTCGGGTTCAAAGCAAGTGGTAATTTACGGAACCGGCGAACTGGCTGAAATGGCCTATCTGTGTGTGCTTGAGGTGAATCTTCAGCTGGTTGCTTTCATTGATTACGTCGAAAAGGGACGATTTCTCTCGTGTCCCGTTCTGTCGGTTGAAGCGCTGCCCGAGCTGGAATTCGATGCAGTGCTGGTGGCGAGCTTAGAGAACCTAGCCGATGTCACGGCTAGGATGATCCGCTTGGGAATTCCCAAGAAGAAGATCGTCACCCTGCGGCTGCTGGCATAGCCTCCAGCACTGTCGCTGGGGGGGGGCAGCAAACGCACATGCACCGAGGACGGCTTGATCAGCCGTCTGTAGGTGAGAGGGCGGAGCTGTACTATCATGCTGCATGGCCGGTCATCTCATTTGCACGGTCAAGGAAATCATTATTGTCAGCCAGGGTAATGACCAGACTCCGATGCTGCAACGGTTCCAGATATTGCGCAGGAGGTGAGTGATGGCTTCATCGACCAACGGCCGAGTTGATTGCGTTCTTATTTATCCTCCTTGGACTGTATTGCAGGGTAGGGCATTTCTGACGAATTGTCTGCCTCCCCTCGGAATCCTCTCGATTGCTGCCGTTCTGCTGGAACGCGGATTCACCGTCAAGGTGATTGATGTTCACGCCGAACGCATGAGCCCCGTGCGACTCCGGGCGCTGCTGTCTGAATACCGCCCGCGGTATGTTGGAGTTTCGGTGTTATCGTCGATGGTCGTTTCGGCCAACATGATCGCCAAGCTGGTGAAGGAATTGGTTCCTGACTGCGTGGTCGTGATGGGCAACGTGCATGCGGAAGCCTACCCTGAGCGCATGCTCCAGAACAGTGCAGTTGATCTGGTCGTCCGAGGGGACGGGGAGCGTCCGATGGCTGATATCGTGGCAGGGAAGGCCTGGGAAACCATTCCCAGCGTAAGTTTTCTTTGCCCGGATGGGACTGTGCATCATACCCCCATTCAGGAAATCGTGATGGATCTCGACCAATACCCGATGCCGGCCTATCACTTGGTGGACTTCAAACGATATTTCCCGTCCGCGTCGTCCTATAGGAACCTGCCCGCCATCAACGTGCTCATGACCCGCGGATGCCCCGGCCTCTGCACTTTTTGCAATTCTGCCAAGACGACGCTCAGATACCGGAGCCCCCAAAAAGTCTATGAGCAGATTCAACATCTTCGGAAGATGTACAAAATCCGCCAGGTTCAGTTCTTCGATGACACGTTCACCGTGAACAAGCCGGCCGTGCTGGAGCTCTGCCGTCTGCTCAGAGAGAACAAGGTCGACATTACGTTCTCATGTTATGTACGGGGCGATTGCTTTAGCGACGAAATGGCGAAGGCGCTCAAATCCGCGGGCTGCCACCAGGTCATGGTTGGCATCGAAACCGCCAGCGAGCGGATCATGCAGATCATCCAGAAGCCCATCAAAAAAGAACGGTATGCCGATCTGGTCAGGATCGCGCACAAGTATGCCATCGAGGTTCGGGCGGGATTCATCATTGGCAACTTGGGTGAAACCTGGGAGACGATGGAGGAGAGCCTGCAATTTGCCATTAACTTGGATGTGGATTTCTTCCAGCCCAGTATAAGCACGCCTTACCCGGGCACCGCGTTGTTCAAGCAGGCGGTGGAAGAAGGCCGGCTCAAGCACCTGGAGTTCAAACGCTATGGCCAGGGACTTGAGGTCATCGTTCGGCTGGATGGCCTGACTGCGGAACGGGTGCTGGAGTTCGACAGTTATGCCTGGCGAAGATTCTACCTTCGGCCACGCATGATCTGGCGGCAGCTGATGCGCATATCCAATTTCCGGCAAATCAAAGACCTGTACAACGCCTTCTCGCAGTTGATCATGAATAAGCTGGTCAACCCGGATCCGGATTGGATGGAGTGGGATAAGGGCACGGAAGAAGCCCAATACGACCGTCAGGTCATCCACCGGAACGCGATCCGGCTGACGCACGAACTGCGGAAGAAATGGGTCGACGATGACGAAGGTATGGAGAGCCCTGTCCTCCAGGAAGAATCTGTTCCCACACCGGCCAGATGACCGGTGATCGGGGCCGTTGTGTTTATCCCGTCGGTCAACCCGGCTCTTGGGGTCCTCACCCCCCCCGGTCTTTTCCGCAGCCGCTGAGTGCATAGGGTTGAAAGAATGCCGCCTCGGACCAGACCGATAACTGTCCTGCTGATTCTTGGCACCAGGCCGGAGGCGATCAAGCTGTTTCCGGTCTTGCAGGCGCTCCAACGGCGTCAGGATAAATTTCGCGCCCTGCTGTGTGTGACCGGCCAGCACCGCGAGATGGTCGATCAGATGCTCGATTTGTTCGAGGTGAAACCCGATTATGATCTCTCGCTAATGACAGAGAATCAAACCCTGACGGAGATCTCTGCACGGGCGCTGACAGCCGTGCGATCGGTGCTCTTCAGTGCCAAACCGGATTTGGTTTTGATTCAGGGCGATACCACCACCGTCATGACCGCCGCGTTGGCCGCCTATTACGAGCAAATCCCCGTCGGCCACGTCGAAGCCGGTCTGCGGACCGGCCTCAAATACGCGCCGTTCCCCGAGGAGATCAACCGCCGGGTCGTCAGCGTGGTGGCGGACTTTCATTTCACGCCAACACCGCTTGCCCGCAAAAACCTTCTCGCTGAAGGGGTTCGGAGTGACTCGATTTTCGTTACGGGAAACACCGTGGTCGACGCGCTGCTGGAAATCGGTCGCCGCGTCAAGACCCCGGGGATGGAGCGGACGATACTCTCTGGCCTGAAGGCCCAGCTGACACCAAGTTGTGTAGCGGCGCTCACCGGCGATCCCGGGGCGGGCCGGATCATCCTGGTGACCTGCCATCGACGGGAGTCCTTTGGGAAACCACTGGTGAATGTCTGCACGGCTCTCCGCAGCCTTGCCGAACGCAACCCGGAGGTGGAGATTGTATATCCGGTTCATCGGAACCCCAATGTGCTGAATGTGGTAGAGGCGATGTTTGGCGGCCGGAAACCCAAATTGTCGAATGTCCATTTGCTGCGGCCAGTGGACTATCTTACCTTTGTCTTTCTTATGCTCCGCTCATACTTCTTGCTGACGGACTCCGGAGGCATCCAAGAGGAAGCTCCCACCTATGGCAAGCCCGTCCTGGTGTTGCGGGATGCCACGGAGCGACAGGAAGCGATCGCGACCGGGACTGCCCGCCTCGTCGGAACGTCACCGCAGCGCATATTGAGGGAGTCGGAGCGGCTGCTGCGCGACCTGGCCGCCTACCGGTCGATGATAAAGAAAAAGAACCCGTTTGGAGATGGGCATGCCAGCGAGCGCATCGCGGATATCCTATGTCGGAAATTTCGAAAATCGAGGAAGGAGGACGCCTAACCTTGAACATTGAGAAATGCGTTCCCGAAAGGGACATGAGCCGCGTATGCGTCATCGGGTTGGGGCACATTGGTCTGCCGACGGCCAGCGTGCTTGCCACGGCAGGGGCCCAGGTCATCGGGGTTGATGTCAATCCTCGGGTCGTCGAGGTGATCAACTCCGGCAATATTCACATTCAGGAACAGGACCTTGACGTACTCGTGAGAGCAGCGGTCCTTTCGGGGCAGCTCCGGGCGACCTGTAAGGTCGAAGAAGCCGACGCGTTTCTCATTGCCGTCCCGACCCCATTTCGCGAGAACTATGCGCCGGACCTGACAGCCGTACAGCATGCTGTGAATGCCGTGCTCCAGGTCGTCAAGAAAGGGAACCTGATCATCCTAGAGTCGACGTGCCCTGTCGGCACCACCGAGGATCTCGTCGCGGCTCCGCTCGAAGAGCGGGGCTACAAGGTGGGCACCGATGTGTTTGTCGCCTATTGTCCGGAGCGAGTGCTCCCCGGTCAGGTGCTGAAGGAGTTGGTGGACAATGATCGGGTTATCGGCGGGATGACGCCGACTTGCGCGCTGCGGGCCACCGAGCTCTATGGGAAATTTGTGCGCGGGCAGTGTCACGTCACCAGATGCCGGACGGCGGAAATGGTCAAGCTCGCCGAGAACGCCTATCGCGATGCCAACATTGCGTTCGCCAATGAAATGTCGATGGTCTGCTCGGAAATGGGCATCGATGTGTGGGAACTGATCGGACTGGCCAACCGTCACCCGCGGGTGAACATTCTACGTCCGGGGCCCGGCGTCGGCGGGCATTGCATCGCCGTGGATCCCTGGTTCATTGTCTCGCAAGCCCCGTCCACGGCCCAGCTCATCCGCAAGGCGCGTGAGGTCAATATGGAGAAGGCTCACTGGACCGTGGAGCGGATCATGAAAGCGGCCAAAGCCCTGGATCGGCCGACCATTGCCATACTTGGCGTCGCCTACAAAGCGGACGTGGATGATGTCCGGGAATCGCCGGCCCTGGAGGTTGCCAAGGAACTGCAGGTCTGCCAAGCCGGACGGGTTGTCCTCGTCGATCCCCATGTCCCGGAAATCCACGGCTTCGAGATGCGTTCGCTCGCGGAGGGTATCGCGGAAGCCGACATCGTCGCGGTCATGGTGCCGCACCGGGCTTTTCGCCCATTGCCGTCGCTTGACGGCAAGAAACTCCTCGACTTCTGCGGGCTGACCTCCGAGGTCCAGGATGCTTAAAGACCTCCGCATCGTTGTCTCGGGGGGAGCCGGAGCCATCGGCTCCAACCTGGTAGCGGCTCTCGCGGCACGCAACACGGTGGTGGTGGTTGACGACCTCTCCTCGGGGGTGGCGGAGAACCTGCCTCCGTCCGTTGATCTGCTCATCGGCGATATCCTTGATCCGGATATCCTGGCGCGCGCGTTCCGCGACACGACGCAGGTCGTGTTCCATCTCGCGGCCCTGTTTGCCAACCAAAACTCCGTCGATCACCCCGAACGGGACCTGCAGGTCAACGGCCTGGGCACCCTGCGGATGCTCGAGCAGGCCAGGCAGGCGGGAGTGGAGCGCTTCATCTATGCCTCCTCCTCCTGCGTCTATGGGCCTAAGAGCCGGAAGTGCAGCGAGGACGACGTCGAATTCCATCCTGAAACGCCCTATGCTTTCAGCAAGCTGCTCGGCGAGCGGTACACGAATTTCTTTCACCAGACCTACGGTCTGCCGACTGTGATCGTCCGGTATTTCAACGTCTATGGTCCGGGCGAGCGGCCCGGTCTGTATCGCAACGTCATCCCGAATTTCTTCGCCAGGTCGTTGAAGAACGAGCCGCTGGTGATCACGGGAGATGGGACGGAAACGCGGGATTTCACCTTTGTGACCGATGCCGTGGCGGGCACAGTGACCGCAGCTGCCAGCGCCGCGGCAATCGGGCATACCTACAACATCGGAAGTGGAGTTGAGACGCCGATTCTCTTGCTGGCCGAGGAGATCAACCGGGTGACCGGCAGCACGGGCGGAATCCACTTTCAACCCCGCCGGCACTGGGATGGCGTGCGGCGCCGCAGCGCCACCATCGAAAAAGCCACCACCGATTTCGGCTACCAGCCGAAGGTCGCGCTTCGGCAGGGGCTCGATCATACATCGAGGTGGTTCAAGGCGCAGGTTGCGGCCGGAAACATTTCGCCCGAGCAGATGGCGGTGGGGCAGGCGAGCCGGAAATCATGACTAGACACGTCGAGTGGAACAGCAGCAGTTGGACCGAAGGCAACAGGGATCTCCGGCGAGACGACCGCATGGGCAGCCGGCGTTTGTTCATACTGCTTCCCGCATACAATGAGGAAGAAGGCATCGAGAAACTCCTGTCGAGGATCGACCGCATTTGTCAGAACTACGCGATCCAGACGCAACTTGTGATTGTCAATGACGGGAGTATCGATCGTACCCGTGCGGTTATCCGTTCCTTTGCGGGCATGCCGATCACGCTGATCGATTTTCCGGTCAATCGAGGAATCGCCGCCGTGTTCGCCGCGGGCTTCAAGTGGATCTTATCGAATGGGAAGGACGAGGACTTTTGCGTCACGTTCGATGCCGATAATACCCACAATCCCTACGTCGTGTTGGATATCCTCGACAAACTGTTAGATGGCAATGACATCGTCATCGCCTCACGATTTCAGCCCGGAGGCGGAGTGGTCGGCCTGCCGTGGTTCCGTCGCGCGATGAGCAATGTCGTCGCCGTATTGTTGCAGAATTTCGTCGGCCTTCCCAACGTGCGTGATTACTCGACATTTTATCGCGGGTATCGCATTGCGCTGATCCGCAAAGGATTCGAGTCATTTGGGGATAGGCTGATTGAGGGACAGGGCTTCTCCGCTATGGCCACCCTCCTCGTGAAGCTCGGGCAACTGACGGACCGGATTGCGGAAGTACCTCTCCGCATCAGGTATGATCTCAAGGAGGGCGGCAGCGGGTTGCCTATTTTGCGGACGATCCGGGGGTATCTGTGGTTGCTGCTTCGATATTGGCGAGGAGAATGTAGCCCTGCCGGTGCGGGTGCTCTTTCCCCTGCCGGGTCAGGTCCGGGACCGGCATCGATGAAGGGTCCGGGAACCAAACGGTGATTTCTCAGGGCTTGGAAAACGCCGGGTGCTCCGGGGTGTGCAGGGCCACCTCCGGATCCACCATTGTAGCGTGGGTCGGGACCCGTCTGGCACTGCTGCTCCTGGTGGGCATCCTTGTCGTCGGCGCGATACTGCGATATTCGCTGATCAGTTATGGGTTGCCCGAGGTGTACCACCCGGATGAAATCAATCTCATGCACGAAACGTACAAATTTTGGTTCAGCATTTTGAACCTCAATTTCTCGCTGTCCACGAACCTCTTCTCGCACTTGCTGACCTTGGTGCACGCAGCCGATTACTTGCTTTGCCGCCTCTCGGGTGCGTGCCAGGCCGCTTCGGATTTTCAGCAGATGGTCCTCCTCGACGATCCTTCGCTCTTGCTCGACGGGCGCTTTCTGGCAGCCACCTTTGACATCGGGAACATCTATCTCACGTATCGTCTCGGCGTGCTGCTCTTTGGAACCACCGCCGGTGTCATCGCAGCCTTGGGCTATGCGGTGACAGCGGTGCCCGTCGCGGCCGCGGTCTGGGTTAAGATGGACAGCGTGACCGCCTTTTTCATCCTGCTTGCCCAGATTGCGATCATCCGGGCAATGCAAGTCCGGAAGCGGGCAGGGTGGTATGCTGCGGGAGCCCTCACCGGACTTGCCCTTGGAGCGAGGATCAATGCCGTTCCCCTGGTGCTCGCGTTGATCATCGGGTTCTGGTGGCAGACTCGTGAGACGGCGAGGTCGGCTCCGTCGTCCGCTGCGCCGCTCGACTGGAAAGTCTTGGCGGGCTCCCTCGGCGCTATGGTCGCCACCTATCTTCTTGTCTCGTTCAGACTCACCGAAGCCATTGCCCATCTTGTCGGTCAGCGCCGGATCTTCTGGACCCATCCCTATCTCGAGGTGATGGTGTCCAAGGCGCTCAATGATTGGCAGGGGAATGCGTGGCTGATGATCGCACGGAATGCTGATTTCTATGTGGCCGTCCTGCTCGGCACCGTGGGAGCGCTCGGCCTGCTGGTCATGGCCACGGCCCTAGTGGTGACCGCGATTAATGGAAACGCGTCCGCCCGGCTGTCTTTCATCTTTCCCGGGCTCTATCTGTTTCCCCTGCTGCTGTATTCGACCTACATGAGCCATTACGTCCTCTTGTTGCTGCCTTTTTTATTCTGCTATCTCGGATTCCTACTGCAAGGAATGGCGGATCGCATCAGGAGTGTGGCTCCGCAGGTGGTCGGACCGATTCTGGCGGTGGCGGTGGCCGTCATCCTAGTCTATCCGGCGCAGGTGACGGCAACGTATGTGGGGTATCTGGCTGATACTGCTCATCAGGACACCCGGCTTCGGGCCATGAACTGGATCGAGGCGAATGTTGCGGATGGGGAATCCGTGGCCATGGAAAAGCATCACGAACTGCCCGCCCTGGTCCCTCCCATCCACGAAACTCCAGCAGAAAATCGTGAAAAGCTGCTCGCGACGCGGGATCTCGGGTTGGGATCCGGCAGGGCGCGTGAAGCACAGCTGCGGGAACCCCATTCCCCCTCGTACGTCATCATCAATCTGACGATGGAATCGCCGTTCGGGGAGCGAGGCAAGCCTTTCGAGAATGCCTATGACACGGACTTGCTGCGGCGGCAAGGCGTGCGGTATGTCGTCCTGGGCGAACACGTTCCGCAAAGCTATGTGCCCAAGGCGGTGGGTGCCGCCTTCCCCAAGAAGCGCGAGGCGTTTCTGGCCTGGCTAGGAATGAATGCAGAACTGGTCGGGGATTTCCCGCCGCAAGGCGATGAGTCCACGGTGAAAGTGGTCCGGTTATTGTCCTGGTTCATGGTGGATCCTGGAGTCATGATCTACCGATTGGAGCCGATCAATGGCTCGCTTGTGCAGGGAGGCTCTCGAGATCCCGACCGCGCCGGGTCCACCTGCGGCTCGTGATTCATAGAAGAGAGGCGATATGAAAATCATCGGGTTTCATTGGGATCATCACTCGAGCGTCGCCCTGCTGGAAGGCGCTACGATCACGGCATGTGTCGCCGAGGAGCGGTTCACGCGCATCAAGAATGAATCGCGATTTCCCCGTCAGGCCGCCGATTTTTGCGAGCGCATGGCCGGCGGTCGAGGCAAGATCGACGCCGTCGCCATTGCCACCCTCGACAAGCTCTACGATTATTATCTCCTCAACGTCATGCAGAGCTTCAGTATCGCCGATTTCATCCAGGAGCAACACCTGTTCTGGAAACCGTGGTTCTATGAGGGGCGGCGGGATCTGCGGATGCGGCATCTCTTTCCGCAATACATCGATCGTACGCAGTATCCGCAAAAATATTGGTCCGTCCTTGGACAGGACGAAAAACGCGAAGAGACCTTTGCGGCCGACGGCGATCAACTCGTTGCCGATCACTTCGGGCTTCCCGTGGAAAAAGTCAGGCGGTATGACCATCACACCTGCCATGCCCGCTATGCCCTACATGCCTCCAACTTCCATGACGGGCCGGTCTTGGTCTTGACGGTCGACGGGTTCGGAGACGGCGCCAATGCGACCATCTACCTGAAGGACGGAGACGAGCTGGAACGGCACTACAGCACTCCCGATTGCACGCTCGGCCGGTACTATCGGTATATCACACTGATGCTGGGGATGCGCCCGCTGGAGCATGAATACAAGGTCATGGGACTGGCTCCCTATGGCCGGGGCAAGCAGATCGAGCGGGTGCTCAATATTCTGCACCGGACCCTGCAGGTCGAGGGGACCCGGTTTGTGCCCGGCCCTGACAAGCCCCGCGACAGCTATTTTCCGTTCCGCGATCTCTTCGAGGGCATCCGCATGGACTACATCGCCGCCGGGCTGCAGCTCTGGGTGGAGCAACTGCTGGAGCAATGGGTGGGCAACGTCGCCAAGCATTTCGATGTCTCGACCGTCGTGATGGGCGGTGGCGTGGCGATGAATGTCAAGGCCATGGGGCGCCTCGGCCAGATGCCCTGGATGAAACGGTTCTTTGTTGCGGGGAGCAGTTCAGATGAATCCAACTCCATGGGCGCGGCCCTCTGCTGCGCGGCCGAGCAGGGCGTGAAGCTCGGGAAGGCGGTGCCCTCCCTATACCTGGGATCGCCGGCGGAGGCCGAGGCGGACATTCTGGCGAAGGCGCGAACGGACGGGCACGTCGTGGTGCGCAATCCCTCGGAGGATCAGATCGCCGACGCGCTGGCGGCGGGCATCGTGATCGGCCGTTGCGTCGGTCGAATGGAGTTCGGCCAGCGGGCTCTCGGCAACCGGTCCATCCTGGCCGATCCGACCAGCCCGGAGGTTGTACCGCGCATCAATGCGATGATCAAGAGCCGGGACTTTTGGATGCCCTTTGCGCCGGTCATCCTGGATGTCTTCGCGGAAGAGTATTTGCTCAATCCCAACGGGGTCGATTCCCCGCACATGACGATTGCCTATCACACCACCGACGAGGGATTCCGGGTGCTTCGGGCGGCCTGTCATCCGGCGGACCGGACAGCGAGGGCCCAAATCCTCCGCCGGGAGCAAAATGTCTCCATGTATTCGCTGTTGGAGGCGTTTCTGCGACGAACCGGACGCGCGGGACTGCTCAACACGTCGTTCAATCTCCACGGCTATCCGATTGTGCGGGACACGGCCGACGCCTATGATGTGTTCAACCGGACCGAACTGGATGCCCTGCTGACAGCCGACGCGCTGGTCCTGAAGGCTGCCTGCCAATACAGGCCAACGTCGCCGGATTTGGCCTCGCAGGGCCGATGAGATAAAGGGGAGCCATGCAACAGGACACGACCAAAGAGAGCCGGGCAGGAACAACGAGAGATTGGGGGATGACACTCACCAATCCGTCGATCAAGACCGACATCAACAAGCGGATCCACGACATCCTCTTCAAGGAGGACCCGGAGAAAGCCCGGCGGTTCAAGGAATACCGGCAGGCGTTTGACCGGGCCGCCCATCTGGACGTGGAGCTGGACTTCCCGATTCACCTCATCGTCGAAGCGATCTACGCGTGCAACTACCGCTGCCCGCAGTGTTACCTGGGAATTTCCCAGTTCAAGAAGCAATTCGGCGGGCAGGGACTCATGTCCATGGAGAGCTATCGCAAAATCGTGGACGAAGCCGAGCGGTACCGGACTCCCTCCATGCTGCTGAACGGGGTCAACGAGCCGCTGCTCGACGACCACCTGATCGAGCGGATGCAGTATGCCCGCGATCACGGCTTCATCGACATCCATTTGCATTCGAACGGAGAACTGCTGACCGAGGAATTGTGCCATCAGATCATCGACGCCGGCTGCACCCGCTTCATGATCAGCCTCGACGCCTTCAGCGCGGATACGTTCTCCAAGATCCGCGTTGGCGGAAACTATGACAAGGTTCTCGAGAACGTTGAAATGTTCCTGGAGGTTCGGCGAAAAAAAAGCGCGGAACTGCCGGTCTTCCGCGTCAGCATGGTCCGGCAGAAGGCCAATGAGCACGAGATCCAACCGTTCATAGACTACTGGGTGCCGCGGGCCGACTATGTCTACATGCAAACCTATCAGGAACTCGTGAACACCCGGAACTTCAATTACTATTCCAGCGCTCCCGACGAGATTCCGCCGAGCTTCCGGTGCGAGCAGCCCTGGTATGCCATGTTCATCCGGCCGAAAGGCGACGCGTTGCCCTGCTGCTCTTTCATGAACTATTATCTCAAGATGGGAAACGTGTTCGAAACGTCCGTCCATGACGTCTGGCATGCGCCGCCGTATCGGGAGATCCGGGCCCTCCACCAACGCGGCGAGTTCTATAAAAACGATGCCTGTCAGAAATGCGTGACCGGCATGTCACCCGAAGCAGCGGCGGAGGAAGTTTCCTCTTAGCGATCGATCGCTGGTTGCTGGACCGGCTGATGTTTCCTCCTGCCCATTCGCGCGCCACGTGGTTCAGCCTCGACCGGCCTTCCGGAAACCTTCAAGTAGCTTATGAAATTGGTGGCGGTTCTCGGGACCGGCAGCATCGGCACGAGGCATCTCTCAGTCCTCAAGCAGATCCCTGGCGTACAGCCGGTGGCGGTCCCTGCGCATCCGGAGAAGGTGAGGGAATTAACCATGGCGGGATATACGGCCGTAGCCTCTCTTGAGGAGGCGGTGAAGCGTGGAGCAAGCCGCTGCATCGTCGCCACCGACACGAGGAGACATGTGGCGGACGGGATGGAGGCGGTGCGGTGGGGCCTCGACCTGTTGGTCGAAAAACCGCTGTCCACGGACGCTCCGACAGCGAACCGGCTCTATGTGGAGACGCTGAACAGGGGACGGCAGTTGTATGTGGCGTGCCTGATGAGGTTTCCTCAGTCCATGACCAAGTTCCGCCAGTGGCTGCCCGAGATCGGCCTGCTGCACGCGGTCCGGATCGAGTGTCAGTCCTATTTGCCTGACTGGCGGCCCGCAAGACCCTATCGGGACTCCTATTCCGCGCGGGCCAAGGAGGGGGGCGTGCTCCGGGACCTGATTCATGAGATTGATTACGCGGGATGGCTGTTCGGCTGGCCGGACGCTGTCCAGGCCAGGGTGGTGAATTTGGGACGGCTCGGCATCGCAGCGGACGAAGCCGCGGACCTGTGGTGGGAAGGCCGCGATGGCGTTCAGGTCTCCATCCGTCTCGATTACCTGTCCAAACCGACGCGGAGGGTCATGACCGCATTCGGAAGCGGCGGAACTCTCGAGTGGGACGGCGTCGCAAACGCCGTGACGCTTCGTTCGGAGAGGGAGCCTCTCAAGGAGGCCGTCTGCCGGCAGACAAAGGATGAGATTCTGTTGGACCAGGCACGCGCCTTTTTGGGCGAGGTCCCGGAAGCAGCGTCATCCCCGCTGGCCACGGGTTGGGAGGGAGTCCGGGCGCTGGCCGTCTGTGATGCGGCTCGGCTGGCCTCCGCGGGACAGCGAGAGGAAAGGGTCGTCTATCCGTGAACGCCTCTGCCGGCATGCTGGCCGTCATTCCTGCCAGGGGCGGATCGAAGGGGCTTCCGGGCAAGAACATCAGACCCTTTGCGGGGCTGCCGCTCATCGCCCATTCCGTGCTGTTGGCAAAGGCCTGTCCCGAAATCGCGCGCGCGATCATCTCCACGGACGCGGAGGAGATTGCCGCTGTCGCCCAGCGTCACGGCGGAGAGGTTCCGTTCCTCCGCCCTGCCGAGCTGGCCAGGGACGACACTCCGCTCTGGGACGTCATCAGGCATGCGCTCGCGACTGTCGAGTCACGGGAAGGGCTCCGCTATGACTACCTGGTGCTTCTTGATCCGACGACTCCCTGCCGGTTGCCCGAGCAGATCGCCGAGGCGTATCGGCGTTTGGAGGCCAACCCGTCGGCTGACGGGATCGTCGGGGTGTCGAAACCGGATTTCAATCCGGTGTGGCACTCGGTGGTGGAGCGGGAGGGATGGATGACCGACCTGATTCCCAACGGCGGCAACTATGCCCGTCGCCAAGACGCGCCGACGGTCTGCCGGATCAACGGCACGCTGTACATCTGGCGGGCTGAATTCGTGCGACGTTCGGAGGCCGGCTGGCGTAACCACGGTCGGCACCTGATGTACGAGGTGGCAGACTTTGCCGCAATCTCGATCGATACTCTCGAGGAATTCGAGCGGGCCGAACTGTTCGTGACGAGCGGGCGATTTCCTCTGCCCTGGCTCGGCAACCTGCATCCGGGATCATGCGTTCACTGAAACAGATGATGGATCTGTCCGGGCGCCGGGCGCTTGTGACCGGCGGCGCCGGCCATATCGGCTTGGCCGTCTGCGAGGGATTGATCGAGTTGAATGCAAGGGTGGCGGTCTTGGACCTCGACAAGACAGCCTGTGAGCGGCGGGCCGACGAACTGGCCGGCCTTCGGCGGGACGCCGCGGTTCCCGTCGCCTGCGACCTCCGGGACGAGCAGGCCACCCGACAGGCGGTTCGGGATGTGATCCGAAACCTCGGAGGGGTGGATGTGCTCGTCCATGCCGCCGCCTATGTGGGCACTACCCAGGTGCCGGGTTGGGCGGTGCCGTTCGAGCAGCAGAGCGTGTCGGCCTGGGAGGCCGCCCTGCAGGTGAATCTGACGTCCGCTTTCATCATGGTCCAGGAGGCCCGGGAGGCTCTCCAGGCGTCCGGCAAAGGATCGGTGATTTTCTTCTCTTCGACCTACGGGATGGTCGGTCCGGACATGCGCCTCTATGAAGACACCTCCATGGGGCGGCAACCGGCCGGCTATGCCGCCTCCAAGGGCGGCCTGCTGCAATTGACCCGGTACCTGGCGACCGTCCTGGCTCCCCGGATACGGGTCAATGCCATCACCCCGGGCGGGGTCCGTCGCGGCCAACCCGAGAATTTTCATCAACGCTACGTGGCCCGCACCCCGCTAAGCCGGATGGCGACTGAAGAAGATCTGAAGGGAGCGGCCGTGTACCTGGCAAGCGATCTCTCGGCCTACGTCACGGGCCAGAACCTTATCGTGGATGGAGGGTGGACCGCATGGTAAGGCCGGTAATGGTGGCCGGTCGGCCGATCGGGACGGGACATCCATGCTTCGTGATTGCGGAGGCAGGCGTCAATCACAATGGCGACCTTCGCCTGGCCCGGCGGCTCATTGACACGGCGGTTCAGGCCGGAGCCGACGCGGTCAAGTTCCAGGCGTACAAGGCTGAACGGCTTGTCACGGAGGCCGCGCCGAAGGCCGAATACCAGGTCCGGGCCACGGGTGGCGGGGAGTCCCAACTGGACATGCTGCGGCGGCTTGAGCTACATCCCGAGGCGCAATATGAGCTCAGGGACTATTGTCGCCAGAAGGGGATTCTATTTCTGTCGACGCCGTTTGACGAGGAAAGCGCGGACGTGCTGGAAAATGTCGCCGTCTCCGCCTTCAAGATCCCCTCCGGCGAGATCACGAACCTCCCTTTCCTGGCGCACGTCGCCAAGAAAGGGCGGCCGATGATCCTTTCGACCGGCATGGCGACCTTGGGCGAAGTGGAAACCGCGCTTCGAGCCGTCGAATCAGCGGGGAATTGCGAGGTGATTCTTCTGCATTGCGTCAGCAACTATCCGGCCGATCCGGCGGACGTTAATCTGCGGGCCATTCCGACCATGATCCAGGCCTTCCATCTCCCGGTCGGCTACTCGGACCATACCTTGGGGATTGAGGTTCCGCTGGCGGCCGTGGCGCTGGGCGCCTGTGTCATAGAGAAACATTTCACATTGGACCGAGCCCTGCCGGGCCCCGACCAGCAGGCCTCCGCCGAGCCGGCGGAGCTGGCGGCCTTGGTGGCGGGGGTGCACAAGGTGGAAGCGGCGCTCGGGCACGGGCGGAAAGTGCCGGCCGCCAGCGAATCGGGCACGGCTACCGTGGCCCGTAAAAGCCTCGTGGCGGCCCGGTCTATCCGTGCGGGCATAAGCCTGACGGAGGACATGATCGCGATCAAGCGCCCGGGGACCGGATTGCCCCCTGTCCTGCGGGCCACCTTGGTCGGGCGGGTCGCGAAGCGGGACATCCCCGCCGACGCCATGCTTTCCCTGGAGATGCTGGCCTGATGCTCGTCGGCGTCGTCACGGGCGGGCGTTCCGACTACGGGATCTACCGTCCGCTGTTGCGCGCCTTGGTGGACGATCCCTTCTTCACCCTCCGGCTTTATGTGACCGGCATGCATCTGTCCCGCGAGTTCGGGCATACGATCGACACGATCCAGGTGGAGGGGTTTTGCGTGGATGAACGCGTGGAAATGCTCCTGTCTTCCGACACACCGGAGGGCATCGCCAAATCCATGGGGCTCGGCACTCTGGGATTCGCGCAAGCCTATGCCCGCTGCCGTCCCGATCTGCTGATCGTCCTGGGCGACCGGTTCGAGATGCATGCGGCGGTGGTGGCGGCCGTGCCGTTCAAGATCCCGGTGGCCCACATCCATGGGGGCGAGATCACCGAAGGCGCCATTGACGACGCCTTTCGGCATTCGATCACCAAGATGAGCCATTTGCACTTCGTCTCTGCCGAGGAATATGCCCGGCGCATCCAGCAGATGGGAGAGGAGCCTTGGCGCATCACTGTCTGCGGCGCGCCCAGCCTTGATAACCTCCGGACCGTCAAGCTCCTGGACCGGACGGAACTGGAGAAGCGACTGGGCTTGTCATTGGAGGTTGCGCCTCTGCTCGTCACGTATCATCCGGTCACGTTGGAATTCGAGCGGTCGGAGTGGCAGATCAATGAGCTGCTGGCCGCGCTCGATGACGTGGAGCGGCCGATCCTTCTGACCATGCCCAATGCCGACACGTCCGGCCGGATCATCGGGCAAAAGCTCAGGGATTTTGCGGGAGCCCGGCCAGCCGTGCGCTGTGTGGACACCCTCGGCACGCAGGTCTACTTCAGTCTTATGGCCTGCGCGGCGGCGATGGTCGGGAATTCCTCGAGCGGGATCATAGAAGCTCCTTCCTTTGGCCTGCCCGTCGTGAACATCGGCACCCGCCAGGCCGGGCGGGTGCGCGGGCGGAACGTCATCGATGTCGGGTATGCCAGGGCGGCCGTCGCGGAGGGAATCGCCAGGGCCCTGAAGCCGGCTTTTCGGGAGTCCCTGAAAGGCGTTCCCAATCCCTACGGGGATGGCCGGGCTGCGAGCATGATCACGGAGAGACTGAAGGCGGTCGCAGTGGACGAGCGCCTTGTGGTCAAGAAGTTCGAAGCCTCAGTCGGGTCTCCCTGAGGCCGGGTCACGCAATGGAAAACGTCCGCATCATCGCCAGGCTGGATATCAAGGGGCCCAACCTGGTCAAGGGGATCCACCTGGAAGGGCTTCGCGTCCTTGGGAAGCCGGAGCGCTTCGCCCGCCTGTACTACGAACAAGGCGCCGACGAGCTGCTCTACATGGATCTTGTGGCCAGTCTCTATCAGCGAAACAGCCTGCTGGACATCGTCAGCAGAACCTCCAAAGAAATCTTCATCCCCCTCACCGTCGGAGGAGGGATCCGGACCCTGGACGATATCCGGGACGTCTTGCGCGCGGGGGCGGACAAGGTGTCGCTCAATACGGCGGTCATCAGCCGTCCGGAGCTCATCCGTCAAGCCTCGCGCTGCTTCGGGTCCTCGACCATTGTCGTGTCAATCGAAGCTATCCGGAAACCGGACGGAACCTATGAGGCGTTTACCGACAATGGGCGCGAGGCCACCGGTGTAAATGCTTGCGAGTGGGCTATTCGGGCCGCCGAACTCGGCGCGGGAGAGCTTGTGGTCACCTCCATCGACCGCGAGGGTACAGGGAAAGGATTTGATCTGGAGCTCACGAGCAAGATTGCGCGGGCGGTCTCCGTCCCAGTCATCGCTTGCGGTGGTGCTGGAGCCCTCGATCATGTGTGCGAGGTTGTCCTGCAGAGCCGCGCGGACGCCGTCTGCCTGGCCTCGATGCTCCACTACAATCTGGTGGACCGGGCGCTCATCGGCGACTTTTCGGCGGAAGGCAACATCGAATACCTGAAAAGCGGCCGGTCCTTCTCGAAGGTGCGCGGGGCGAGCCTGCCGGAGATCAAGGCGCACCTGGCTGGCCATGGGATTCCATGCCGTCCGGCCCCCGATGCCGTCCTCCATGTCTGAGCCTCGACCGAATACCGTGGCCATCGTGGACTACGGCCGCGGCAACCTGTTCAGCGTCAAGCACGCCTGTGAGCGGGCCGGCCTGGTTGCGGACATCACGAGCCGCCCGGCCGAGATCCTCGCGGCCGACGCCGTTGTGCTGCCCGGGGTCGGCGCCTTCGGGGATGCGATGGCCACGCTGTCGACGCTGGACCTCGTGAGTTGTCTGAAGGATGTCGCCGCTTCGGGCAAGATCCTGTTCGGCGTCTGCCTGGGCATGCAACTGCTGATGACCGAAAGCCGTGAATTCGGCCGGCATAGGGGGCTCGGGCTGATCGATGGGGAGGTCGTCCAGCTGCCGGACGTGGACGCGGGCGGCGAGCCGGTCAAGGTCCCGCAGGTGGGGTGGAACCGGATCGGCTCGCCGGACCCGGCGCGGTCCGCGTCGCGATGGACCGGCACGCCGCTCGAAGGACTGACGGAAGGGGAATATATGTATTTTGTGCATTCCTTCTACTGCCGGCCCTTCGATCCGGGCGTCGTGCTCTCGACGACGCGCTACGGCGGGGCGGAATTCTGCTCGACGCTCCGATCCGGGAACATCTTTGCTTGCCAGTTCCATCCGGAGCGTAGTAGTTTTCAGGGCATTCGCATCTATCGAAATCTATCCACACTAATCACGCGATTCACGAGGGAGGCACAGGGTGTCTAGTAACCTGGAAGCCAAATATGGGCTGCCTGAAACGGTCGTTTTTTGCAAGCGGTGCGTGATGTCGAACCAACGCCCGTCCTCGTCCATCGAGTTCAAGCATGGCAAGGACCGCCGGCATGCGACGTTGCAGTTCAATGAGGACGGTGTGTGCGATGCGTGCAAGGTGGCCGAGAAGAAGGACGCGATCGACTGGGAGCAGCGCGAAAGCGAGCTCCTGGAGCTGCTGGACAAGCATCGCCGCAAAGACGGCTACTATGACTGCGTGGTGCCTGGCAGCGGAGGCAAGGACAGCGCCTATGCCGCCCATGTTCTTAAGTACAAGTATGGAATGCATCCGTTGACCATCACCTGGCCGCCCATTCTCTATACGGACGTCGGCTTGAAGAACTTCCGAAGCTGGATCGAGATTGGCGGGTTCGACAATGTGACCTTCAAGCCCAATGGTCGCGCCCAGCGGCTGCTGACGCGGCTCGCAATCGAGAACCTGTTACACCCCTTTCAAACTTTCATCCTCGGACAGAAGAATCTGGCTCCCAAGATCGCCGCCAAATACAAGGTGCCCCTCATTTTTTTCGGCGAACATGAAGCGGAATACGGAAATCCCATCGCGGAGACTTCCAGTTCACTCCGCGACAAATCCTATTTTGTCATGCAGGACCTCTCGGAGGTGCAGCTGGGAGGGGTCTCGATACGCGAGCTTCAGGATCGGTACGGGCTATCGCTTAACGAGATCATGCCGTATCTTCCGGCTGACTATAAGGAGCTGGAACAGTCGCAGATCGAGGTGCGGTATCTCGGCTATTATCTCAAGTGGACGCCCCAGGAGTGCTACTACTATGCGGTGGAGCATACCGGTTTCGAGGCGAATCCGGTCCGGACGGAAGGCACGTACAGCAAATACAACAGCCTCGATGACAAGATCGACGGATTCCATTACTACACGACGTTTATCAAGTTCGGACTCGGACGGGCCACGTACGACGCTTCCCAGGAGATCAGGAACAAGCATTTGACCAGGGAAGAAGGGGTGGCCTTGGTGCGGCGGTTTGACGGTGAGTTTCCGGAGCGCTATTTCCAGGAAGTGATGGAATATATCGGGATGAAACCCGAGCGATTTCTGGAACTCTGCGACCAATTCCGGTCCCCTCATCTCTGGGCCAAGGAGGGAGGACAGTGGCGGCTGCGGCACCCGGTCCATGGTGAACCCGCATGACCGAGGCTCATCACCAAGGAGCTGTGACCATGGTCTCCGACATCACCGAGTACTGCGTTTCACCGGCCAGCACCATCCGGCAAGTTATTGCCTGCATCGAACGAAACAGCGGCGGCACCGCGCTGGTCGTGGGTCCGGAGGGGAGGCTCCTGGACGTCATCACGGACGGCGACGTGCGCCGGGCCATTCTTGCGGGGTTGTCGCTGGACGAATCCATCAGCGTCTTGCGAAGCCGACGGGCGCATTCCGCCTATCCCGAACCCGTGACCGCCTTGATCGGCACGGAGCCCGAGGAGTTGCTGCGTCTGATGCAGGAGCGGGCTGTGCGGCAGATCCCCCTCGTGGATGAAAGCCGCCGGGTCACGAAACTGGTCTTCCTGCGGGACCTGCTCCCCGATGAGACCTGGCCGCTTCAGGCCGTGGTGATGGCGGGGGGGTTCGGCAACCGCATGCGTCCGCTCACCGAGAAGATGCCCAAGCCCATGCTGCCGGTCAGCGACAAGCCGCTGCTGGAGCTGATCCTGCAGCAGCTCCGCGAGGCCGGGGTCCGGCGCGTGAACGTCACGACGCATTACAAGAGCGAGGTGATTGCCAATCACTTCGGCGATGGACGCAACTTCGGCGTGGAAATCAATTACATCCAGGAGGATCAGCCGCTGGGCACGGCCGGGGCGTTGAACTTCGTGGACAAGTCCGAAGGACCGCTGTTGATCATGAACGGCGATATCATCACCCAGGTGGATTTTCGGGCCATGGTGGACTTCCACAGGGACAACCGGGCGGATATGACGGTCGGAGTCCGGCTGTATGAGCTCAGCGTGCCCTACGGAGTCATGGAAACGGAGGGCATCGACATCACGGGAATTTCAGAAAAGCCGGTGTTGAAGCATTTCATCAACGCCGGAATCTACCTGCTCGATCAATCCATGCGTCGGTACATTCCGACGGGGCAGCCGTTTGACATGCCCGATCTGATCAAGGGGCTCATCGCGGAAGGGCACCGGGTGGTGAGTTTTCCGATCCATGAATATTGGCTCGATATCGGCCATCACGCGGATTACGAGAAGGCGCTGGCCGATGCCAAGGAAGGCAAGATCGCGTCGTGAACTGGTCGGGCAAGAAAGTGCTCGTCACGGGAGCCGGCGGGTTCATCGGCAGCCATTTGGCGGAAGGGCTCGTCGAACGGGGAGCGCAGTGCCGCGCGTTTGTCCGCTACAATTCTGCGGGGAGCCACGGATGGCTGGACGGTTCCCCCATCAAGAGCGAGATCAAGGTGTTCGCGGGGGACATCGGCGACCGGGATGGCGTCGTCCAGGCGATGCGCGGGGTGGACATCGTGTTTCACCTGGCGGCTTTGATCGGGATTCCCTATTCCTATGCGGCGCCGGCCGCCTACGTCCGCACCAACATTGAAGGCACCCTCAATGTCCTGCAGGCGGCCCGCGAGCTGGGCCTGGAGCGGGTCATCCACACGTCCACAAGCGAAGTCTACGGAACCGCCCGCTATGTGCCGATCGACGAAGAGCATCCGCTGCAAGGGCAATCGCCGTATTCGGCCTCCAAGATCGGCGCGGATCAATTGGCGCTGTCTTTCGCGCGCTCGTTCGACCTGCCCGTCGTGGTCGTGCGGCCGTTCAACACTTACGGGCCCCGCCAATCGGCCCGCGCGGTGATCCCGACGATCATCGCCCAGTGCCTGGCCGGCGGTGCGGTCAAACTGGGCAGCCTGACCCCCACGCGCGACCTGAACTTCGTGGTGGACACCGTGGAGGGGTTCTGCCTGGCGGCCGGGCCGTCCGCGGCGATCGGCCGGGTGATCAATCTCGGCAGCGGCAAGGAGATATCGATCGGAGACTTGGCTCGCAAAATAGCCGATCTCATGCAGGTGGGGCTCGACGTTGAATTTGAAACGGAGCGCGCCCGCCCGCGCAACAGCGAGGTTGAGCGGCTCTGCGCCGCCAATCAGCGCGCGCGCGAGCTGTTAGGCTGGGCTCCCCGGCACACGCTCGAAGTCGGTCTGACACGGACGATCGAATGGATGCAGGTACACCGTGACTGCTACCGTCCCAATGTCTATGCAGTGTGACCGTTGGGGACAGAGTGCCCCAAAGCCGGGTAGGGGGCGATGCCGGAAATCGTCGTGACCGGCGCAGCCGGGTTTATCGGTCGGGCGGTTTGCGCAGAGTTGCTCCGGCGGGGTGCGACCGTCCAGGCCGTCGGCCGCTCGAAGCCGGTGCGCCTGCCCGGCATCGCCTATCAACAAGTCGGCGGGTACGATCAGCTAAAGGCGCCTGCCGGTTCGATCTGTCTCCATCTGGCCGGCAGGAACAGTGCCAGCGGGGTCACTGGGGGCAGCGAGGCGGATCATGCGGCCGCGATGGACCTGACTCGGGCGCTCCTGTCGCGGGGGTTTTCGAGGGTGATCTTTGCCTCGAGCGCGCTGGTGTACGGGGACCAGTGCGCGTTCGCGAGGCAGGAGGACGAACCCGCGACTCCCGCCGGTGTCTATGCCCGGAGCAAAGCGGCGGTCGAGGCAGTCCTGCTGGCGCACGGCCATTGCGTGGCCAGGATCGCAAATGTGTACGGGGCTGGCATGGCGGAAACGAACGTGCTCTCGGACCTGTTGAGTCAGATTCCCGGGTCGGGAATGCTGCGCGTGCGCAATCTGACGCCGGTGCGGGACTTTATCCACGTCACGGATGTCGCTCGGGGCCTGGCCGATCTTGCCATGGAGGGGGCCACGGGCATCTTCAACCTCGGGACCGGAAAGAGGACGAGCATCCAGGAGCTGGCGTCCCTGCTGGCAGCGATCGCCGGCGAATCCGACCGCCGCCCTGTTTCCGAGGCGGCCCAGGGCCGCCTGTCGGTCTTGATTCTCGACCCCGACAAAATGCGCCGGCGCTTCGGCTGGCAGGCCGAAGTGCAACTGCACGAGGGGTTGCGGGAGTTGGTTGAACGCCGGCTGAATCCGGTTTCGCAGTGACCCGCCCGATGCCCGCGGCCGCATGTACATGTGCCTCCCGCCGTCCGACCGTTCTCGGCAGCGGGCGGCCGCACGGTCCCAACGTCTAACCGCAGGAGCGATACACCCATGAAGGTCCTCTCGGTTTATCCCTACACGCACCTGTCTTCGAGCGCCCTTGTGATCGACGGGCAGGTGATGGCCGCGGCGGCCGAAGAACGGTTCAACCGCGAAAAAATGAGCACCAAGTTCCCGATTCTGTCCGCACGCTGGTGCCTCGAATCGCAGGGCCTTGGCTGGGCCGATCTGGACGCCATTGCTGTGCCCTGGAACCCCATGCACAACGTGAACTGGGCGACGAAACGATGGGTCTCCGAAATGACCTGGCGTGGGGAAATGCTCTCACACGTGCCGACGCAGCTCATGCGCGCCATCGCGGATCCGGTGGCTTCCCAGATGGAACTGAGCTTCGGGAAGACCAGGATCCTGTACCTCAACCATCACGAATGTCATGCCGCCAACGGGTTCTTTCTCTCGCCCTACGAGCGCGCGGACATCCTGACCATCGACGGGCACGGCGAGGCGGATACCTGTCTGATGGGCGTCGGAGAGGGGGCCGCTATCGAAGCGCGCGGCGGTATACGCTATCCCCATTCGCTTGGCCTCTTTTACGGGACTTTCACCGATTACCTGGGATTCCAGCCCGACGTCGATGAATGGAAAGCCATGGCGTTGTCCTCCTATGCCGAGAAGCCCGGTCAGTTCGATGCCAAGATCCGGCCCCTGGTGTGCTTGACGGAGGGGGGGTTCGAGCTGGATTTGAGGTACTTCGACTTCTACACGTTCGACCGGCGGCCGCATTTCTTCAGTCAGAAACTGGTCGACCTTCTCGGTTCCCCCCGGAGGGCCGGGGAGGCCATCACCGAGCGCCATTATGAAATCGCCGGTGCCATGCAGCGGATTTTCGTGGAGGCGGCCAAGCATCTCCTGGGCGTGACCAAGTGCCGGGGGAACGGCAGCGGCAATATCGTGCTCTCGGGGGGCGCCGCGATGAACTGCGTCTTCAACGGGCTGCTGGATGAATGGGATATTTATCGGGACAGCTACATTTCCTCCTGTCCCGACGACTCGGGCGTCTCCGTCGGCGCCGCTCTGTTGGCCCACTATCGGTTCGGGAACCGCCCTCATCGCAAAGCGGTCGAAGTCACGCACAATTATTGGGGCCCCTCGTTCTCCGACGACGCAATCAGGGAGACGCTGCACCGGTTCAAGCTCAAGGCCGAGCGGCCGCCGGATATTGTCCGCGACGTGGCCCAGGCGCTGGCGCAGGGCCAACTGGTCGGTTGGTTCCAGGACGCCATGGAGTTCGGGCATCGGGCTTTGGGCAACCGCTCCATCCTGGCCGACCCTCGGGAGGAGGCGACCAAGGACCGGGTGAACTCTGCGGTCAAATATCGGGAATCGTTCCGTCCCTTCGCGCCCGCGGTCCTGGCCGAGCGCGCCGAAGAGCTGTTCCGTCTGCGGCCAGGCCGGCGCGTCCGCTTCATGGAGCGGGTGGCATGGGTCAGGGAAGAGTGGAAGGGTCGCCTGGGAGCCGTGACGCACGTGGACGGCACGGCCCGGGTTCAGACCGTCGAGCGGGATGTGAATCCCAAGTTCTATGAATTGATCGAGACGTTCGGCGCGTTGACCGGAGTGCCGGTCCTGCTGAACACCTCGTTCAACCTGAACGGGGAGCCGATCGTGTGCACTCCGGAACATGCAATTCGGACTTTCTTCACCTGCGGCCTCGATCTCCTCGCCCTTGGCCCTTACCTGATCAGGAAATCCTGAACAAGCTCCTGGGCAGGAAGACCCTGTGAGAGTGTTCTTGGCGGAAGAACTGACCGCTGAGGCGCTCGGCCGCTATTCCGGTCTCATTCGCTCCGCGGACCACTGTTGGACCCTGCGCGTGCGGCAAGGGACGGTCGCACTGGCCGCGTTACAGGACAGCCGATGGCAGAAGGAAAGCGGGCCACTGTTCGAATCGGTCGAGGCCCGGTTGGGTCGCTGGGCCAATTCGCTGGTGATGGCTCAGACCGTCGCCGGACGTCCACTTTCCGCCAAACAGAGAGCGCTCCTGTCCTATGGGATCGAGGCCCGGCTTCGGCTTGCGGTTTTCGGGAGGGCGTTTCTTCAGCAGACGTTATCGCAGAACGGTTGTCAGGCGGAAGACGTTACCCTGGACGTGCTGGCGACCGACACCTACCTCCGGGATTCCTTCAGACAGTTGAGACCCAGGCTCCGTTCTCTCCGGTTTCACCGCGCCGCCCGATCCTGGCCTCTGCGGCACCAATTGGAGGAAACGGTCACCGGAAGCTACCGGCTGCGAGGGGCCGCTCTCCTGTGGGAGGAGTGGCAGGCCGGCCGGCGAAGCCGGCGCGAGGTCAGCGGGCGGACAGGAAGGGCCTCGATGCTGGCGGCGGTGTTCATTCTGAACCAACGCTATTGGGATCTCTTCCAACCTGTTCAGATCGAGCTTGAATCACGCGGCTGGCGTGTCCAGGTGTTCTATTACAACCCGCTGGTCTGTCCGACGAAAGGAGCCGTCCCCTTCGATGCCGCGGCTGGTGGAAGCCGGGCATGTGAGCAGGAAGCCATCGACAGGCCAGCCTGGGTGCTGGGGGAGGAATGGCTCCAGGAATCCCCGGTGTCCCGCCCCTGGCTCACCATGGCGCTGGACGCAAGTTGGGTCACCGCCCATATCCAGGTACGTCGGCACCTCCGTGTGCTGGAAGCGACGCGTCCCGCTGTCGTGATCTCGTTTGGACCGGAAACGATGAGCCTTGCGCTTCAAGCCAGCGCGGAGCGGCTCGGGATCCCGTCGGTCTTCATCAACCATACGTTTCGCGAACCGGCTCGGTCCTGCTGGTTCTTGCAGGCGACCGCGTCGACCATGTTCGGACGCGCCTGCGCGCAGGCGAATGCGGTAGACCTCGAGGGCAACCACAGAACGGGCATGGTGGCGACGGGCCACCCCCCGTACGATGCCATGCTCAAACGCTCCGTTGCCTCTTCCGGGAGAAGAGAATCTCTCGCCGCATTTTCGCTGCCGCCGGACAGGCCCTATCTCGTGCTCACGTTAGCGCTGTGGGGGCTTGAGCTCGTGTCCTATGCCATGCAGGAACGGGCACTCAAAATGCTGGCGGAGGCATTGCCGCACAATGCTTTCTTGGTTTGCAAGCTGCATCCGTCCTGGGAGGACCGGGAGACCTGCGAAGCGGTGCTCGGAGCTGGCCTTCCGAGGAGCGCGTTTCGGGTCGTGGGGGAGGGGGAATACCGGACGCCGGACCTCCTGGCCGCATGTGACGTGGCTGTGATGCATGAGCAGAGCATGTCGCTAACCGACGCGATCGTACTGGGTCGTCCGGCCATCGCCATTGCCCACCCCGAGCTGCCCTGCGGCAGTTTTACGATGAGACATCCGGCCTGGAGCTTCAAGGGGGCCTGGCGGGTGGTCAACGACAGCGTCGAGTTGCGCCAGGCCCTTGTTGCCCTGACCACGGACGAACGGGAGAAGCAATCGCTCCTGGAGCAACGACAGGCCTATCTTAACGAATTCCTGGTGGCGGCCGATGCGTGTGCCAGCCGGCGGGTGGCCGATCTTGTCGAGCACGTGGGCGCCGGTGGCGCCCCCGAGACTTTCGTTCCTTTGGTGGGGCAAAGCCTGTTGAAAAAGTCTGCGCGCTGTGAAGATATCTGACGAGAGGGGACGGCTTCTGTGGCTCTTCCGTCCATATCGGGGGCGCTTGTTGAGTCTTGGGACCGTGATCGTGGCGGCGGCCGGCGCGGAGGCCCTCGGGTTGATCCTGCTGGCAGCGTTGCTGCATCAGTTGGGTGCGCGGGGCACCTCCAAGCAGACCTCTGTGTTGGCCCCGGTCTATGACTATGCGCGGGACAATCCCGGGGCGTTTTTACTCCTGCTGGGAGTCACCTACATCGGCAGGAGCCTTCTTGCGCTTTGGATCACGTACGGGTCCTGCTCACTGGCGCTCCATGTCACCGATGACTGGCGCACACGGCTGATCCACGCGCTGTTCCACATGCCTGTCAGGCGTCTGGATCAACGCCAGGGCGCAATGCTCCAGCTCATCCTCGATGAGCCGACGAATGTCGGCTTTGGCCTCAGCGCGGTGGGACTGCTTGCCCAGAACGTGCTATCGGCGGTCACGATCTATGTCGTGCTCATGTCCCTGTCCCCGTTGATCACCGTGGGGCTCACCGTCATGGCGGGCGCTTCCATCGCGACCGTATGGATGATTTCCCGGTATTCACGGCGTATTGCGGTGCAACGTTCTCAGGTGTTCAGCGAGGGATACGCCTACGTGGCGGAAATGCTCAGCGCGATCAAGCAGCTCCGCTTGTTCGACCTTGAAGCCCAAGCGAAGGACCGGGCGAAACTCCACATTGACGAGATGCGTGGCATTCAGTTGCGGGCGAGCGTGCTCGCATCCTCGCCCCGGCTGCTCGTCGAAATCGTGTTCCTCTGCGGTCTGGCGGGGCTGCTGGCCGTACTCTGGCCGAGGCTTGGCGAAGCCTCGGTGCTGTCTGCGGTCGGCCTGGCGGTGGTCGCGGCGCTGCGGCTGCTTCCCAGCTTTTCCACGTCCGCCGGCACCTGGGTCGTGATTCAGCAGGCCTGGCCGGCCATCATGCGGATCTCGCAGGAACTGGCGTCGGCCGAGAACACGACCGGCGGCGAGGCGTGCATGCCGGCCAGACGGCCGGTCACGTTTCAAGAGCGGATTCAATGCCAGGGCGTGCACTTCTCCTACCCCGGTCGGGACCAGGCGCTGGCGGGACTGGACATCGAAATCCCATGGGGGTCGTTCGTCGCGGTGGTCGGTCCTTCGGGCGCTGGCAAGTCCACGCTCGTCGACCTGCTCTGCGGGTTCTACGAACCGGACAAGGGGGAGGTACTGGTGGACGGGGTGGATCTCCGCCGCGGCGCACTGTCCCATTGGCGACGCCAGCTGGGAGTCGTGTCGCAGGACGCCTTTCTTTTCAGCGGGACGATCCGTGAAAACCTGTGTCTTCTTCGCCCGGATTGCCCGGAGCTTTTGTTACAGGAGGTTGTTGCGCTGGTGGGGGCCGACGGGTTCATTCGGGAGCTGCCACAAGGGTACGAGACGCGGATCGGGGAGCGGGGGCTGTCGCTCTCCGGGGGCCAGAGGCAACGGTTGGCCCTTGCCCGCGTCCTCGTTCGGGAGCCCCGCCTTCTGATTTTGGATGAGGCGACCAGCGCGCTTGACGTGGAATCAGAGGAGGCGCTCCAGCAAGGACTGGAGCGGTTGCGCCAACGCCTGACGATGCTGGTGATTGCCCATCGCCTGTCGACTGTTCGACGGGCCGATCAAATTTATGTGGTTGGTGGCGGGAGGGTTGTGGAATCAGGACGACATGGCGATCTGCTGCGGAGCGGCGGACTTTACGCCGGGATGTGGCGGACCGCTGAGGCCGGTCTTGCGAAGTGACGGACGACGAAGGCAGTGCTGGCGCCGGGTGAGTGCTTCGCATTGAGGGGAGTCATGGTATGAAGGTTCTCATACTCGCAGGAGGGCTTGGAACCCGCCTCCAGGAAGAGACGGCGGTCAAGCCCAAGCCAATGGTGGAGATCGGCGGGAAGCCGATTCTCTGGCACATCATGCGCAGTTACGCCACCTATGGGTTCAAGGAATTCGTGGTCGCGCTTGGGTACAAGGGAAATGTGATCAGCCGCTATTTCTTGGATTATTACCATCAGAACTGCAATCTGACGGTTTCACTCGGAACCGGAGCCGTGACGGTCCATGATGGCCACCGTGAGGATTTGCTGGTCCATCTCATCGACACCGGCGTGGCGACGGAGACTGGGGGGCGGATCAAGCGACTTGCTCCATGGGTCCAAAACGAGCCCTTCATGCTGACCTACGGCGACGGCGTTTGTGACGCAAACCTTCAGGATCTGCTGCGGTTCCATCAAGCGCATGGGCGCTTGGCTACTGTCACGGCGGTGCGTCCGCCATCGCGATTCGGCGGGCTGAGCTTTGACGAAGATCTCGTCACCGAGTTCAGCGAAAAACCGCAGATCGGTGAAGGCTGGATCAATGGAGGATTTTTCGTCCTAGAGCCCGGGGTATTTGACTACATCGATGGCAACGAGACCATCTTTGAGCGGGAACCACTGGAGCGCCTGGCGAAGGATGGCCAGTTGGCCGCCTATCGTCATGAAGGATTCTGGCAATGCATGGACAATCTCCGGGACGTGCGTCTGCTCGAAACCTTGTGGGCGACCGGCAAGGCTCCCTGGAAGGTCTGGTCAGAATGAGGCCGCAGTGGACAGGACGGAGGGTATTTGTCACGGGGGCGACGGGGGTCGTCGGGGCGTGGCTGGTCAAAGAACTGCTTGCGCGGGGAGCCTCGGTGGTGGCCCTCGTGCAGGATGCCGACCCTCAATCCGAGCTGTACAGGAGCGGCGACATTCAACGGATTTCCGTGGTCAACGGGGCACTGGAGGAGTTCGGGACACTTGAAAGAGCCATCAATCTCCATGAGATCGACACCGTCTTCCATTTGGGTGCGCAGACCATCGTGGGTGTCGCGCATCGGTCCCCCCTTCCGACGTTTGAGGCGAATATTCGCGGAACCTATCACCTTCTGGAGGCATGCCGGTTACACAGAGACCGTGTGAAGCGGGTGGTGATCGCCTCCAGCGATAAGGCCTACGGCGAGCAGGCCGACCTGCCGTACCGGGAAGAGATGCCGTTGAACGGACGGCATCCCTATGAGGTCTCGAAAAGCTGTGCGGATCTCCTGGCCCAGTCCTATCACCACACCTATGGACTGCCCGTCGCCATCGCGCGCTGCGGTAACATCTACGGGGGAGGGGACCTGAATTGGAGCCGCATAGTGCCTGGAACGATCCGATCACTTCTGGCTGGAGAACGTCCTATCATACGGAGCGACGGTAGATTCGTCCGGGACTACATCTATGTCAAGGACGTCGTGCGGGCCTACCTGCGGTTGGCGGAACATCTAACTGGCGGACGGAATGCAGGCGAGGGATTCAATTTCAGCATGGAACAGCCGTTGACCGTGCTGGATCTCGTCCTCCGGATCCGCAAACTGATGGACTGCGAGCACATCGAGCCGGACGTGCAGAACTGTGCCCAGGGGGAAATCAAGAGTCAGTACCTCTCTTCAGCCAAGGCATTTTCGTTATTGCAATGGAAGCCGGAGTTCGATCTTGACTCGGGTTTGCGCGAGACCATCGGGTGGTACCATGGGTTCCTTCGCGGATGAATTTGGCCATAAGTTTCGCGGCTTGAAGGTCGTCGTCACCGGCGCCACCGGGTTCATCGGGACGAATCTATGCCGAGCACTTGCTTCGCTCGGTGCATGCGTCACCGGAGTGTCTCTCTCAGGCAAGGGGCGGGGCATGCACGAAGGCATCTCCTACAATGCGCTGGACTTGCGCCGCCTCGACGATGTCAAGGCATTCCTGGGCCGGCATCGTCCAAGTCTGATCGTCCATCTTGCCGGGCGGACGCTTGCCAGACGGGAACGCGAGATGGTCCTGCCGACTTTCGAGGCCAACGCCATCGGCACAGTCCATCTCTTATTGGCCGCCGCCGAGGTGTCGTGCGACCGGTTCCTCCTGATCGGCTCTTCGGAGGCGGAGGGCGCTGACCGCGATAACGGAGTCAGTTCTCCCTACGCCGCCTCGAAACATGTCGCCGAGATATACGGGAGAATGTTTCACCGCCTCTACGGCTTGCCGGTCATCCATCTGCGCACCTTTCTGACCTTCGGCCCCTGGCAGGAACCGCCGAAGCTGATCCCCTATGTGATCGAGCAATTTCTGCGGGGAGAGGCGCCCGTCCTGACGAGCGGAGGGCGGCGCTGCGACGTCGTTTATGTGGAAGATGTTGTGCGAGGTCTGCTGAAGGCTGCTGTTGCTCCGGCCGCAGCCTTGGGTTCCTGCATTGACCTCGGAAGTGGCATGGGCGTCACCATTCGCGAGCTGGTTATGCAGGTGGCCTCGGTAATTGGTCCCGTCGCCGATCCGGTCTTCGGGGGGCTTCCAGATCGTCCCTACGAACATGAGGCTGTGGCCGACTTGGAACCGGCCGCATCCCTTCTGGGCTGGCGTCCGCAGTGGCCGCTTGAAGAAGCCCTACGAAGCACGGTGGCGTGGCACCGTCAACGGCTCGGTCTCTCTGATCCACTGCAGCGTAGCTCATCCCTTAACAGTCAGAGCCAGCATATCCAGGCAAAGGAGCTGTGAATGGATCCCGATCTGACGATCATCATGTGTGTGTATAACGAGATGGGCAGGATCCAGGCAAGTCTCGACGAACTGTTCAAGGCGTTGGAAGGACGTCGCGAGCTTGTTGAGGTCCTCGTCCTGGATAATTGTTCGACGGATGGGACCCGTGAATGGTTGAAGACCGTCATTCACCCCGTTGCGAAGGTCCAGTTCAACGAGCGCAATCTCGGCAAGGGCGGGTCGGTGAAGCGGGGGATGAAACTCTCACGCGGCCGCCATGTCATCATCCATGATGCCGATCAGGAGTACCAAGCCAGTGAAATCTGGACCATGCTCGACCGCGCCAATGAAACGAAGTCGCAGTTAGTGCTGGGAAGCCGGGTTCTGGGCGGCTGCATCCGCCATGAATACGTCTATTACAGAAATTACCTGGGTGTCAGGTTCCTGACATGGCTGATCAATGCGTTGTATGGCTGCCGAATCACGGACGCTGCGACGGCCTTAAAATTGATGGACGGCGATGTTGCACGCAGTCTGGACCTACGATGCAGCGGCTTCGACCTGGATTTCGAGCTTGTCGCCAGAGTCGTGCGCAAAGGATACACTGTCGAGGAAACGGCGGTGCAGTATCGTCCCAGGACGAAGCGGGAGGGGAAGAAGATCCGCGCGTGGCGGGACGGCCTCCTGGCTCTGTGGGCCATCCTGGTGACCCGCTTCAGATAAAACTTCTCATCCGCATGGAAAGTCATCGCTCCTTGGTGGATTCTGCAGCTCCTATGAATGATTTTCTATATCGCGGAACCGAGTTGGATGCGATGGAAGCGGCGACCAACTACCATCGCGCCATTGCGGAGTGGTTCCGTCCTTACGTGGGGAGGCGGGTCGTTGAAATCGGGGCCGGCGTCGGGTCCTTTTCCGCCTCGTTGTTGGCGCGTGTTCCGGATTGCGAGCTGACCCTCGTGGAGCCGGCCGCCAACCTGTTTCCCTTACTTCACGAACGGTTCGGGCATGAGTCCCGCGTGAAATTGGTGAACGGATTTTTGGAAGTGCTGAGCGGCGGGCTGGTCGCCGATTCCGTCGTGATGGTGAACGTGCTGGAACACATCGAGAAGGACGAAGCGACCTTGAGCACGATCCACCGCATCCTGGCACGCAACGGGACCATCCTGCTGTTTGTGCCGGCGTTCCAGTGGCTGTACGGAGCGTTCGACGTGGCGCTGGGCCATTATCGACGCTATAGCAAGGCGGGCCTGACCATGCGGCTGAAACAGGCGGGGTTCGAGCCCCTGTGTATCCGGTATTTCAATTGGCCCGGCGTCTTCGCCTGGTTTCTGGCGAGCCGCGTGCTCAGGCAAACGACGGCACGGCCTGCGGATGTCCGCCGGTACGACAAATGGGTCACTCCATTGACCACGCGCCTGGAGCGACGCTGGGAGCCTCCCTTCGGACAGAGTCTTTTGGCGATTGCCCGTAAGGTCGAGTGACCCCCCGGGGCGGAATTACGTCAATGGCCATGACTGCGGAACAACAACATCGGGCAACGGGAGATGACTGGAAACCGCTGACGGCGATTGTCGTCCTGACCCTGGCGTTTCAATTCACCAATTTCGTGTTTGACTGGAACACGCTGAGCCTGCGCGACCGGTTTACGGCCAACCTCGAGCTCACCGTCGGCGATAACACGCATTATTTCGCGATCGCGGCCAATCTGCTCTCCGGAAAGGGGTATATGGACTCCGACGGCGAGATGCTGACCGTCCGGGCGAAGACCATCACCTATCGGAGAATGCCCGGCTCGCCGTTCCTTTTCGCCATCCCCCTGGCGCTGTTTTGCCGGGATACCGGGTACCAGATCACGGAAGCCAATGCCCTTCAGGTCTGGCTGTTCATGTACGGCGTTCATCTGGCGGCTCTGTGTCTCGGGGGCGTCTATCTGTACAAGCTGGCGGACCTGTTCCTGGCAAGTCGCGGGATGGCGTTTGGGGCGGCTCTCCTCTACGTGCTCTGGCCGTCGAACCTGGTTTTTCTCTCGCCCTCCATGGCCAGGTTCACCGCTGAAACCCTGGTGGCCCCGCTTTTCATCTGGTCCTATTATCTGCTCCACGACCCGCATGGCACGGTCCGGAGCCGGCTGTTGGCCGGCGCCGTTCTGGGCTTCTGTCTTCTGAGCAGGGTCTATCTGGTGCTGGTGCTGGCCGGGATCGTCGTCCTGGCGCTCGTGCTTCGGAACGTACAGTTCAGAAGGAACGTCCTTGTCGCCGTCTTTGTGGCGGTGGTGATCCTGCTTCCCTGGCCGGTCCGAAATTATCTCGTGTTCGGCGATTTTTCCTTGAGCTCGCAAGGCGGGATCCAGCTATGGCTGGGGAACAATGCGGAGGCCCGGGGGTCGATCGATGGCCGCATGTACGACGAAGGCTACAGCCGTCCCCAGGACTTCCCGCTGCTCAGGCAGTTGGAAGAGAAGTATCCGGGCCTCGTCTACATGCAGGGCTATGACGAGACGCAAGCCAAGGCCATTCTCCGGAAGGAGGCGGTGGACTGGATAGTCGCCAACTGGCGGGCGGTTCCGGATCTCTGGCTGCGGAAACTGGCCATCACCTTGTATCCGGCGAATTTCGGCACCGGGAAGAAAATCAATCTCCTCACCGCCATGGTCTTCCTGCTGAGCCTGCCAGGCGTGGGGCTGTATCTCTACCGTTGTGCGAAAGGCCTGGCTCCGCCGGAGTTTCTCTCACTGACCTTGCCCATCGTCTGCATGTGCCTGGTAAACGTCCTGTTTTTCGCCGAATACCGGACCCGGCTGCTCATGGAGCCCTTCATGATCCTCTTTGCCGTCTATGGGGTGCACCATCTGATCCGGAAGGCTCCCCTCCACTTGGTTCGATGGAGACAGGAAGGTCTGCGGGAGTGGAAGCGTTGCGAGGGAAAGTAAGGATCAACCTGTGTGCAATATCTGCCAGTACAGCGACTCGAGTGCGAGGACGTTTTTCTCCGCGTCAAATAGTTCGGAAACGATCTTTCGACCTTCAAGGCCCATCCTCTTTCTCATGGCTGGATCAGCCAGTAGCTCGATGATGCTCCTTGCCAATGCGGAGGGATTCGCCGGTTCAACCAGTATCCCAGAACGCCCGTCAGCGACCACCTCCGGCAGGGCCGAGGTTCGCGTCGCGACGCAGGCCCGCTCCATCGCCATGGCTTCGACGAGGGCGATCCCAAGTCCCTCGGCGAGCGATGGAAGCACGAAGATGTCGCAGAGCTGGAGATACGGGCGCACGTCCGGCTGGATGCCGAGGAGGCGCACCCGATCGGCGACGCCCCGTCGCTCGAGAAACTCCCGGAAGGACCGCTCGGCTTCCGGGTTCGTGGCGCCGATGAAGAGAAAGCAGACGTCCGGCCGTTGCTCCGTCACCAAGGGCACCGCTTCGATCAGGTACCGCACGCCCTTTAAAGGATTGAAGCGCGCGATGCAGAGCACGACCGGCGTGGAATGGGTGATCCCGAGCGTCGCTCGCATCGCGTGCCGCCTGTCCTCAGGCCCCTCGAAGGCTGTGAGATCCACCGAATTATAGATGACCGATACCCGCTCCGGCGCCAGTCCCAGATAGCGAACCGCGGATGCCTTGACGTAGTTCGAGACCGCGAGAAACACGGGGGGGGCGAAGCGGCAGGACAGCCAGTCGAGAAGGCGCAGCGACGCGAGCTTCAGGGGGGTCAGCGAGGGATTGTCCTGGAGCAGGATCGGCTCGTAATCCGGACAGTGGAGGGAGCTCAGGACGGGAATCCCCCGCAACCGGCCGATGATCCGGCCGATGATGTTGGCGCCATAGAGATGGGCATGGATCAGATCGACCCGCTCGTGTTTCAGCAGCCGCCACAGGCGGATAATACCAAGGGGTAAATCATAAATGGACCGGAGCTGCAGGCAGACGACAGGATAGCCAAGTCGCCGGATCGGCTCATTCCAGAAGTCGTTCTGATCATAGAGATACACAACGAGCCCGTCGAATTGCTTTCGGTCTAGGCGGGAAAGGTTCGTGTAAAGGAGCCGTTCAGCTCCCCCCGAACCCAGATCCTCGATAAGATGCAGAATGCGAAAACGCTTCGTCATGCAGGTATTCCCGGCATTCAGCTGCCGGCTTTGCTGCTCCGTCGCTAATACGGCGCCTACTATACCACGGAAACCGTTGTCCTGGGTTGTCCATGGCACTGATCTGGCGGACCATGAATTCTGAGGCTGGCGGTTCGGCAGCTCGGGTATTGACCGCTCGGTGGCGGGCCTTGGCCGCGCCGGCTTCGAGCCCGCCTGCTCTCCACATCGCGCTTCAGATCGCGGGAGCCTGTGTCATGGTCCTCGTGACGCATTTCTTTCTGCCCTTTACCCTTCCCGATAAAGGAGGAGATGATGCGCAGTACGTCATGCTTGCCAGGGACCTCGCATTCGGCGGGGGCGAGTTGTACCGCAACAGGCCGGACGCGTCGCTGCATTTCCCGCCGGGATATCCCTTCCTGCTGAGCCTCTTCGTAGAGCGCGACAGCCTGGGCTGGGCGCCGCTCGTCCAACGGATATATTACGGGCTTACGGTAGTTCTGGCGGCCGGATGGGCAACTCTGACGTTCGGTGCCGGCGTCGGGTGGACGGTGTTTGGGTTGGTGGCGATGAACCCCGCCCTGCTGGGCAGCTCGTCCATGCTGGCCTCCGAAGGGCCGCACGTTATCCTCTACATGATCGGCTTCATGGCCTGGATGTGGTTTCTGCGGACGCAACGCGTTGCCGCCCTTGCCCTCTGCGCTTTCTCTCTTGCCCTGGCCGCGTTCGTGAGGGGGTATGGACTCCTGCTTCTGGTGTTCTTGCCGGTCCTGCTTATGCTGGCCCTGAGGAAAGAGCCTTGGCAGAGGGTCCTCCGCTACGTGGCCATCTATCTGGCCATATGGGCCGTCGTGCTGGCGCCATGGGCGATACGCAACTATCGCGTGTGGCATCACTTTGTGCTGATGACGACCCCGGGGACCACCATCTACTCGGCCTGGTTCCCGCCGGCCCCCCTGGCATTTGGCCGCATGGCCAACGATGACGTCAGTCGGCAAGCCAATCAAATCACTGACCATTTCGAGCAGGATCGCTTCTATGTACAGGCAGCGGCGAAGCGGATTCTGGATGAGCCGGGGCTGGCTCTGACGACCACGTTACAGAAGTACGCGTTGTTTGTGATGCCATTCGACTGGGAGTTCTTTGGCCGGTACAACGCCGAAGGGCGTCTTCGTCCCTCGCTGCATTATATCTATATTTTCATGCTTCCTTTTCTCCTGCTCTATATCTGGCGTCATCGGCGGAGCGAGGAGTTCTGGTGGGGGCCCATGGCTCCGGTCCTGTATGGGCTTGTGATGACCGCGCTGATCCTTGGCATCCCGCGTTTCCGCCTGTGCGTTGAACCGCTTCTGATGGGGTATGCCGCCGCCGCCCTGGTGGGTTGGGCGGGCGAGAACCGCGTACGCTGGAGCGCCGCAGGAGGATATTTCGTGGTTTGCCTCGTGAGTGCCTACGTCTTCATGAAGTTGGTGGAGTAGCCCCCGACGCTCCTCGGTCGTGGCGTTAAAGAGCAAACGGAAGGATTGTGCATGAAAAAACTCACGGTAATCATTCCGGCATATAACGAGGAGGAGATGATCGAGGCCGTGATCTGCCGGGTGCAGAAGGCGGATATCGGCAATCTGGAGCGGGAAATTATCATCGTCGATGACGGGTCGCGGGACAACACGCGAAACATTCTGCGCAATATGCAAGAACCCGAGATCACCGTGATCCTGCACGAGCGCAACCGCGGCAAGGGAGGCGCCATCAAGACCGGGCTGGAGGCGGCGACCGGCGATGTGGTGATCATTCAGGACGCAGATCTCGAATATGATCCGAACGATTTCCGGCAACTGCTTGCGCCGATTCTGGCGGGAGACACGGAGTTCGTAATGGGATCGCGGTTCCTGATCCGGGAGCAAACATACCAGTGGGGAGGGAAGTCGCCATTTTTTACCCACTACATCGGCAACAAGGTCATTATTATGGTGACCAATCTGCTTTATTGGAATCGGGCCACGGACTACGAAGGATGTTATAAAGCGCTGACACGCCGTCTCATGTGCTCGCTGGCGATCCGATCTGAAGGGTTCGAATTTGACAATGAGATGATCTGCAAAGCGTTGCGGTTGGGGCATCGGATCGTCGAGGTGCCGATTCATTATGCTCCGCGCAGCTATAGTGAAGGCAAAAAAATCACCTGGTGGGATGGCATGCGCATGCTCTGGACGATCGTCAAATGGCGCATCCGTCCTTTGTAACGGCTGGGCCCAGGGGGAGCCATTTATTTGTTGCCTGTAGGTCGGAATTTGGATAGCATGAGCATCCTTGACTCCAGGGTGGCGTGGCGCCGGTTTCGGATCCTGCGCGGGCGCAATTCATCGGATGAACCGCGGCATTGGATGAGAGAGCCGTCATGGTGAGCCGGATCTGCCTCATCATCCCCCCTTCGATCTTCCTGCTTGACGAGCGGGTGTTCATGACGCTCGGAGTTCTGAAGGTCGCGGCTGTGCTTGAGCAGGCCGGGGTCGAGGTCGAACTGCTTGATTTATCAGGGGTGGCCAATTACGAAGATGTTGTCCGCGATCATGTGGCGTCCAGCGGGGCCAGGTGCTACGGGCTAACCGCCACCACGCCCCAAATGCCCGCCGCGACCAAGGTCTATCAGGTCATACGCTCAGTTCGTCCGGAAGTCCGAATTATCCTCGGCGGCCCGCACGTCACCCTGATCCAGGCGGCGTACAAATACGAGCAGAAACGGGGGGTGCCGGGCCGGGGAACGACGGCGATCCGGCAGCTCCAGGAGATGTTCGACGTGCTGGTTACGGGCGACGGAGAGCTGGCGGTCTTTGAGGCGTTGAAGGATCATCCCCCGAAACTGGTGGACGGCGATGATCCGAAAACCGACCTATTCCTGAACAATCAGGCTCTGACCGAATTGCCGTTTCCGGCCAGACATTTGCTGGACGTCGACAGCTATCGTTATACGATCGACGGGGTGCGCGCGCTGTCCATGATCGCGCAGCTTGGCTGCCCCTTCGGGTGCGGGTTCTGCGGGGGTCGCATGAGTCCGTTTCTCCGCCGCATCCGGATGCGGACATCGGAGAACATCGTGCGGGAAATGGTGCACTTGCACGAGACGTACGGTGTCACGGGGTTCATGCTGTATGATGACGAGTTGAATGTGAACCCGAAAATCGTCGAGTTGATGGATTTGATCGCCAAGGCGCAACGCGATCTCGGGGTTGAATTCAGGCTCCGCGGGTTTATTAAGTCCGAGCTCTTTACGGACCAACAGGCCGAAGCCATGTATCGGGCGGGCTTTCGATGGGTCCTGATCGGGTTCGAGTCGGGGCACGAGCGCATCCTCACCAACATCCAGAAAAAAGCCAGCCAGGCGGATAACACCCGCTGCATGGAGATCGCCAAGCGGCACGGCCTGAAGGTCAAGGCCCTGATGTCGCTGGGGCATCCCGGAGAGTCGGAGGAGACGATCCGTGCCACGCGAGACTGGTTGCTGGCCGTCAAGCCGGCGGATTTCGACGCCACGGTGATCACGACCTATCCGGGGACGCCGTATTTCGACGAGGCGGTGCAGACGCAGCCCGGAGTCTGGACGTACACGTATCAGAAGACCGGCGATCGTCTTCACAGCATCGAAGTGGACTATCGCCACGTGGCCGAATACTACAAAGGTGTGCCGGGGGAATACACGTCCTATACCTACACCGACCACCTCAGCGCGGAAGAATTGGTCCGACTGCGCGATTGGCTCGAAGCCGACGTGCGCGGCAAGCTGAATATCCCGTACAATACCGGTACCGCCGCCGTCCGCTACGAGCATTCAATGGGCCAGGGCGGCATTCCGCCCTCGATTCTTAGAATGACGACCCCCCTCAGCATGAAAAGCACATGAGCGGCCCACGGTGGGGCGAACGGAGAATATGAATCTGATCACCCTTGAAGAGAGTCAGCCGCAGGCTCCCACGATGACGCCGTCCGGCGGGCGCAAGTCCATCGTCCTTCTGAGGCCGCCTATGGTCGTGCCGAGGTGGGCGCATGTGTCCTCCATCTGCCCCCCTCTCGGGCTGGCTTACGTTGCCGCCTCCATCCGGAAGGCGGGGTTTCAAGTCCGTTGCGTGGATGCTCTGGGTGAAGCCCCCTTCCAATGCCTGGTACTGGAGAACCCCAATTTTCTTTCGTACGGGCTGCCGATTCCTCAAATCGTCGAACGAGTCGGCCAGGTGGACATTCTGGGCGTTTCGCTGATGTTCTCGCATGACTGGCCGGTGCACAAAGCCATCATCCAGGCCGTGCACGAAAAAAATCCCGGCGTGACGGTCATCTGCGGCGGGGAGCATATCAACGCCGTTCCGGAGTTCTGCCTGGGGGACTGTCCTGAGATCGACATGTGCGTGATGGGCGAAGGTGAAGAGACGATTATTGACTTATTGAATGCACTGCACGATGGACGGAATCTCAACGCCGTCCCCGGCATCATGTTCCGCGCCGACGGAGGATTTATCAGAACGCCGACGAGACCCCGTATCCGGAAGCTCGACGAAATCCCCTGGCCGGCCTGGGATCTCTTCCCGCTGGAAACATACATGGCCAACGGGCTGGGTTACGGGGTTAATCCGGGACGGACTGTGCCGCTCCTAGTGTCGCGGGGATGTCCGTTCGAGTGCACCTTTTGCTCGAGCCCCCAGATGTGGACGACGCGCTGGCAGGCCCGTCCGGTCGACGATGTGCTGCGCGAGATGGAGTATTACGTTCAGAACTTTCAGGCTCAAAACTTCGACTTCTACGATCTGACGACCATCATCAAGAAGGACTGGATCAAGGAATTTTGCGAGAAGGTCATTGCGAAGAACTGGAACATCACCTGGCAAATGCCGGCGGGAACGCGTGCAGAGGCGCTGGACGCCGAGGTGCTGCCCTTGATGTACCGGTCGGGGCAGCGGAACATCAGCTATGCGCCGGAGAGCGGTTCCCCCACGTCCCTCAAGCTGATCAAGAAAAAGGTCAGCCTGGATCGAATGAAGGTTTCCATTCGGAACGCCATTAAGGAAGGCATGAACGTGAAGCTCAACATGATCATGGGGTTTCCTCATGAAACGAAGAAGGAGATCTTCGAGAGCTTCCGGTTTCTGCGGGAGGTGGCCATCCTCGGCGTGCACGATGTCTACATCGCCTGCTTCTCCCCCTACCCGGGATCCGAGCTTTTCGAAGAGTTGCAGCAATCCGGCCGCATCAAGGCTATGGACAGCGATTATTTTCTGATGCTCACAAGCTACAGCGATATGCGGTATTCCTATTCCTACTCGCCGCACATCTCGAATCGTCAGCTGACCGTCTACCGGCTTGGCGGCATGTTGATGTTTTACGTTATCAGTTATCTTATCCGGCCATGGCGTTTGTTTAGGGTCTTGCGCAACGTTATGGCCGGCAAAGAGGAATCCCGGCTGGATATGGCCTTAGGTCAGTTGCTGGAACGGCTGCGGAACAAGAAGGTCGCCTTGCAGGACGTGGAGCGGGCGAGCCTGGGAGCCAACCGGTGAGGAGGTTTGCCCGCGGGCTGCTTTGCCTTGGCCTGTGCCGTCGAAACCGCTGTTCATTGTTGTAAACGTTCCTCCCCGTCCGCCCCGCCCCCTCCATGGAACAAGATAGATTGCTGACAGAGATCATGCGGACGGTCTCCACGCGGGAACTCCAAGAGGTTTGAGGTCATATGGAGATGTCCGCCGCAGCTGCGATCTGACGATCGCCCCCGGACTCTTTCTCGCGCACTCAATCACTCTCTCCCCTTCCCGGCTCCCGTCCATGTCGTCAATGCGGTCAGCGTCCCAGGCAGAGCCGGGGGATGTCGAATTATCATGCGGGCATTGTTTGTCTCATACAACGGGGCGCTTGATTCACTGGGGCAGAGCCAGGTGCTTCCCTATCTGCGCGAACTCCAGCGTGATGGGCATGCCATCAGGCTCTTGAGTTTCGAGCGGCCGGCGGCCGAGGCCGGGCAGCGTGCGGCCGCCCTTCAGGAACAGCTGCGAGACCGAGGGATCGGCTGGACGTGGCTGTGGTACCACAAACGCCCGCCGGTCCTTTCCACGCTGTGGGATGTTCTCTTGGGGATGGCCGTGACCTTCTGGCTGACCGTCCGGTATGGAATTCATGTTCTGCACGCGCGTTCGCAAGTGGCGGCGGCCATGGTCTGGCCTGTGGCCCGTCTGCTCCGGCGCCGCTTTGTCTTTGACCTTCGCGGGCAGATGGCCTACGAGTACGCCGATGGCGGGACCTGGTCGGAGGGCGGGCTCATTTATCGCCTGGTCGAGCGGGCGGAGCGGCGTTTTATCAAGGATGCGGATGCCATCGTGGTATTGACCCGAGTCCTGGCCGGTGACTTGCGAACGGCTGGCGTCCGTCCGCCCGTCGTCATTCCGACCTGCGTGGATCTTCAACTGTTTGCCCCGCCGGCACCAGGGGGCCGGTTGGCAACCATGGCCTACTGCGGGTCGCTCGGAGCCCGATACGCGCCGGAATTGCTGGTAGCCTTCTACCTCGAGGCCGCGCGGAAGATTCCGGGGCTCCGCCTGCTGTTGCTGACGCACAGCGATCCAAGTCTGGTGAAACAGATGCTGGCCGACGCAGGTTCTCCGGCCGAGCGGTGCAACACCATGCAGGCGCGGCACCAGGAAGTGCCAGACCACTTGACCAGCGCGCTCTTCGGAGTGCTGCTCTTGCGTGGGGCGCGATCGCTTCGCGGAGCCTGTCCTACCAAGGTGGGGGAATACCTGGCCGCCGGGCTGCCAGTCGTGTCAAGTCCGGGCATCGGAGATCTGGACATGCTTCTCGAACAGGAGCGGGTCGGGGTCGTTCTCAAGGGCCATGACCCGGAGGCCATCTCGGAAGGGGTTGGCAAGCTGATCGAACTGCTTGCCGAGGGAGAGCCGATGCGAACCCGGTGCCGCCGGTTCGCGGAAAAAGAATACTCCGTGGCCGGCACCGGTGGGCCGGCCTACCGCACGCTGTATCGAAGCCTTGAGTCGCGCCGATGAGGATCCACTTCCTTGTTCCCTACCCGAAGGATCAGGCTCCTAGCCAGCACCTGAAGTTCGAGCAGTACTATGACCGCTTTGAGCAGATAGGTTTCGAGGTTATCCATGATGCTTTCTACAGCAAGGCGCTCTATCGGACGCTGGCGAAATCCGCGCTGCTGGGAAAAGTGGCGGGAGTGCTGTGGGCCTGCATCAAGCGGCTGCGGTCATTATGGATCGCCTGGCGGAGCGATCTGGTGTATATCAGCCTCGAAGCCCTGCCGCTGGGGCCCCCGTTGATGGAGTGGGTGATCGTCCGGATCCTGCGACGGCCGATGGTCTACGACATCGACGACCTGATCTATCTGAAGAAGCCCGGCACTCGTGATGTCCTGCCGAATCTGGTGAGCCGCAAGTGGAAGGTGAAGTGCCTCATGCGCATGAGCCGGCACGTCATCGTCTGCACGCCTCACCTGGAAAAAGTGGCCCGAAGCGTCAATGACCGCGTAACTCGCATCTCCTCCACCATCGACACGGAGAAATACCGGCCCCGCACGCAATACGAGACGGTCCGTGTGACCGTCGGATGGAGCGGAAGCTTCTCCACCTCGCCCTATCTGCACCTATTGGACAATGTGCTCCGAGCACTCCAGCAACGGTACGGCGCGGCCATCTATGTCATCGGGGATGCCAACTTCTCGATCCCAGGGGTCGAGGTCAAGGCGATTCCCTGGAGGCTCGAGACCGAGGTGGAGGACCTGCTCAGGATCGACATCGGACTCTATCCGTTGCCGCATGAGGAATGGGTGTTGGGCAAGAGCGGATTGAAAGCGCTCCAATACATGGGATTGGGAATCCCCACCGTTCTGACTCCCGTCGGCGCCAACCTGGAGATTGTGTCTCACGGGCAGAACGGGTTTTTTGCCGACAACGAAGAGGCGTGGATCACGGTCGTCGGCAAGCTCATCGAGGACCCGGAACTGCGGGCCCGGATCGGAAGGGCCGGCCGGAGGACCGTCGAGGAGAGGTATTCGGTCGAGAGCAACTGGCCGTCGTACCGTGACATCGTGCAAACCTCCCTGAGCGGGAGATCTGCCGGCGCGTGAACTCAGGCCGGGCGGTCCGGCACAGGGAGAGCGAACGTGAGAATTGTGTGCGCGAGGAAGCGGTAATGTGCGGAATATGCGGGATCCTAAATCTTGACGGGGCGCCGGTTGATCTCCGTGTCCTCGGAGGCATGATGGCGAGCCTGACTCATCGTGGCCCTGATGCGGAGGGCAGCCATATCAATGCCCGGCCGTCCTCGTCCCAGGGGCCCGCCGTGGGCCTGGGCCATCGCCGGCTGTCCATCATCGATCTGAGCCCCAAGGGACGGCAACCGATGGCGAACGAGGACGACTCGCTCTGGATCGTCCTCAACGGAGAGATCTACAACTTCCGTGACCTTCGCGCGCAGCTTCAATCCAAGGGGCATACGTTTCGGTCGGACTCCGATACGGAGGTGGTCCTCCATCTGTACGAGGAACTGGGAGACAAATGCGTCGAGGCCCTGGACGGAATGTTTGCCTTCGCGCTGTGGGACGAAAGGCGGAAACGGCTCTTCCTGGCCAGGGACCGTGTGGGCAAGAAACCGCTCTTTTACGGACAGGCCGGCTCTACCTTCGTCTTCGGGTCCGAGGTGAAGGCACTCCTGCAGCATCCCGCCGTCGCCGCCGAGATCTCGTTGGAAGCGCTTCCCTGTTACTTCACGTTCGGCTACGCGCCCCAGGGACAAACCTTCTACCGGGGGCTGCACCAACTCAAACCCGCTCATGCCATGATGGTCGAGGCCGATGGGCGGATGGAGACCTGGCGGTACTGGGATCTGGATTTCGGGGCTCCGCGGTCCCGGGAGCCCTCGCTCCCCGAGGCGACGGCGCGCGTCCGCGACCTCGTGACGGAGGCCGTCCGGAAGCGTCTTGTGGCTGATGTGCCCGTCGGGGCCTTTCTGAGCGGCGGTCTCGACTCCAGCATCGTCGTGGGCCTGATGAGCCGCCTCATGGACAAGCCGGTGAAGACCTTCAGCATTGGCTTCACCGGTGATCCGGACTTCGACGAGACGCGTTACGCGCGGATTGTGGCCTCCCATTTCGGCACGGATCACACGGAGTTCATCGTCGAGCCGAAGGCCATCGACCTGATTGAACCGCTGGTCTGGCACCATGACGGACCCTACGGAGATCCCTCCGCAATCCCCACTTCCATCATGGCCAAGCTGACCCGGCAACACGTGACCGTGGCGCTGAACGGGGACGGGGGCGACGAGCTCTTCGCGGGCTACCTTCGCTTCCAGGCCGCCCTGGCCGCGGACCGGCTGCCGCCCGCCCTCGGCCGCCTGGCCGGCCGGATTCTCAGCGTCGTCCCGGAGCCCAAGGCCTACCATCACTGGCTGCGGCGCGCCCAGCGATTTTTTGCCGCCGCCTCGGACGGGCTCTTTGAGCGCCTGCAGCGCTGGACCGCCTTCTTCGATGCGGATCTGCGGGAGCTGCTGCGGCCGGAGGTCTTTGCAGGCATCCCGGTGGGCGGCAGCGGGTACCCGCCGGAGCTCATTGCCAGGACCTCCCAGTTCTCGACGCTGTCCAAGGTCCTGTATGTGAACTTCATGACCTATCTTCCGGAAGATCTGCTCGTGAAGATGGACCGCGCGACGATGATGCACAGCCTCGAAGGGCGCTCGCCGTTCCTCGACCACCACCTGGCCGACTACGTCGCCGGACTTCCGGACCACCACAAGCTGCGCCGGGGGACGACGAAATATGTTCTACGGACGGCTTTTGCCGACCTCCTACCCCAGGAAATCCTGCGGAGAGGGAAACGCGGGTTCGGCGTTCCACTGGGCGCCTGGTTCCGCGGCGAGTTGCGGGACTACCTCCAGGAGAACCTGCTCTCCCCGACCGCCCTCTCGCGCGACTATCTGCAACCGGGTTTCGTCGGTCGGATGGTCCGGGAGCACGTCGATGGCTCGCGGGACCACGGAAATCGTCTGTGGGCGCTGCTGACCTTCGAAGTATGGCTGCGCATGATGCGCGACCAGGCGGGTCGGCGGCCGGGAGCAGTCCGCGCATGAACGGATGCAACGGTGCCTGGCGGCGAGCGGTTCTGCATGGGGCCCGGGCCGCAGCCTGTGATCGAGGCGCGAGTGCAGCCGGCCGTTAGCCTGTCTGCCATGAACGGCACCCTCCCTGTTTTGCCCAGCGACTACGACGCGCTGTCCGACTTCCTGGCCGGGTTTCCCGGCGAGACCAACCCGCGCTCGTTCTGGCTCGACCGGTTTGCCTTGTGGTGGGACCGCAATCCCGCGTTCCGGGCCGGCGCCGAGAGAGGGTGGCTGCTTCGGAAGGACGGAACGGTCGTGGGCTTCTGCGGGATGGTCCCCTCCTGGTTCCAGCGGGGCGGCGAGGAGACAGCGGCCCTGACCGCCACGACTTGGCGCGTCCTGCCGGAGTTCCGCAGCCAGAGCCTGACGCTCTTCCTCGCCGTGCTCCGCGCCGCGAGGGACACCGTGATTTTCTGCACCACCCCCGGCGAGGCCACCGTAGCGGTGCTCAAGGCGATGAAATTCCAGTTGCTTCCCAGGGGCGACAGTCAAAGGAGCGTAGTGCCCATCCATGCGAGCCGTGTGGCGGCGGCCCAATTGGAAGACCGGTGGGGAGGGTCTGTGCTGGCGGGAGTGCTGGCCCGCGGACTGGACTTGTGGAGCGCCACGCGGCTCCGGCATCTCAGGCACGCGCCGAGCGGGGTCGAAGTGCGTGAGCTTGCGCATGCGGACGTCCGGTTCGACGGGCTGTGGGAGCGGACGAGGGGGCGTTACGCGAACACCAACGTGCGGCGTGCCGAGGTCATCAATTGGTTCTGTTTCGGCCACCCGGGGATGCGGAAGACGCTCCTGGGGGCCTATGTCAACGACGACCTGGTGGGCTACGGGATCTTCCGTCTCAACGCCGAGAACCGGTTCGGTTTGAAGGTCTTCGAATGCCTGGATCTGTGGCCGGACCCGGCCGAGGGCCGCGTGCTGCAGGCACTGGTGCGGGGCGCCACGGAACACGCCGAGGCCCACGGCTACGACCTGCTCGCCGTGCCGCATTTCTCCTCCGGCCTCGCGAGCGGGCTGAGGGAATTGGGCCTGATTCAGTTGGCGGGGCGCGAGAGACGGGACTACTTTCGAACGGAGGGCCGGAATGCCGGCGGCATGACGGAGGCCAATTCCTATTTTGTTGCCGCACAGGGAGATGACGGTCTGTGAGCGCCGGGCGGGCATGCAAAGAGGGGCCGGTCTTCCTGCTGCGTGCAGGATGCGGGCGTGGCTAGGCGGTGCTCTCAAGGGCAGGGCTGAAATGGGTCTACTTCACAGGGCTTGCCGCCATCGGCCGGGGCGCCGGCCTGCTGCGGAGGATCCGGCGGGACAATCTGGTGGTGGTGCTCAACCTGCACCAGGTGTCGCCGCGGTCCAACCCGTTCTGGAGCCCCTTGCAGCCGCGCCTCTTCGAGGACCTGCTGCGGTTCATGAAGCGCCACTTCGACGTGATCACGTTCGGCGAGTTGGCTGCGGCGAGAGGCAGCCGCCCGGTTGCGATCCTCTCGTTCGACGACGGCTATTACGACTTTGTCGAGTACGCGATGCCGCTCCTGCACAAGCACGGGATGCGGGCCAACCAGAACATCGTGCCGTCCTGCGTGGAAAGCGGACGCCCGCCCTGGAACGTCCAGCTCTCGGACTTTCTCAATGGCGCGCCTAGGACGCTCATCAACGAGCTGCGGCTGCCGGGCTTTGCCGAGGGACTGGCCGGGGACGACGTTGACAGCAAGACACGGTACGGGGTCGCGTTGAGCCGGTTCCTGAAGACGCGGTCGAGGCAGGAACGGCAGCCGCTCTGGTCCCGTGTGGAACAGGTCATGGAGAAAGCCGACTGGACCATGACCCGCATGATGAGCGCCGCCGACGTCCGCGCGGCCGGCGCCAGCCAGGAAATCGGCGTCCACTCCTACGCGCATGATTCGATGGAGTTCGAGAGCGACGCGTTCTTCGAGGAGGATCTGGACCGGTGTGTCGCGTATTTCGAGGACATCCTCCGCATGCCCCTATCCATCTATGCCTTTCCGAACGGGAGCTACCGTCCGATCCACCTCGAGATCTTGCGTCGCCGGGGGATCAGCCATATCTTGCTCGTGGACGAGAAATTTGCCAGACGGCCCTGCGCCGTCTGTCCCCGGTTCACCATGTATGGGGATTCGCCGGCGGAAACCCGGTTTCGGGCGCTCGGGTACTACGCGCAGGGCGTGGGTTAGACGCGACACACAAGAGTTGAACGATGGACATGGCGACGAAAGACAAGGTGCTCCAGGTCATTTACAGCGGCATCGATGCCGTCAACCAGGTGTCAGCCAAGGAGGCCCGGTTGAACAAGGAGCCGGAGACGGCCCTGATGGGAGAGGCGGGGAAATTGGACTCACTCGGACTGGTGAATCTGATCGTGGCGATCGAGCAGAAGCTTGAAGAGGAGTTTGACGTGACGGTCAACCTGGCGGACGGCCAGGCCATGTCGCTGAAGGACAATCCCTTCGCCACGGTGTCGACGCTCGCCGACTACATCGCGGGGATTTTGGAGCAACGGAAGCCATGAGCGTGCCGGTCTTCAAGGGCGCCATCATTTCCGATTTCAACGCCGGAAACTTCGAAGGGTGCCTGAAAAACAGCGAGGATCTGCCCGGCGTGGATCCCGTGCTGGCGCCCTTCGGCCAGGTGGTCCCGGCGCTGCTGCAGGACGACTTCGAGTGCTGGCGGAACGCCCCGGATTTCGCCGTGGTGTGGGCGCGGCCGCAGAGCGTCATCCCGTCCTTCGCCCGGCTGCTCCGCTATGAGACGGTGCCGGCGGATCTCCTGCTGTCCGAGGTGGATGCCTACTGGGCCCTGCTGGAGCGGGCCGGCGCGCGGGTGAAATTTCTCTTCGTGCCGACCTGGACGGCCCCCGCCCACCACCGGGAGTTCGGCTTGCTGGATTTGAAGGCCGGCGTCGGTCCGGCGCACGCGCTGATGCAGATGAACCTGCGTCTCGCCGAGCACTGCGGGAAGTCGCCCAACATCCATCTCCTCAACAGCCAGCGGTGGGTCGAGGCGGCCGGGCGGCACGCCTTCAATCCCAAACTCTGGTACATGGGGAAGATCGCCTTCGGCAACGACGTGTTCATCGAGGCGGCGCGGGAGGTCAAGGCGGCCCTGCGGGGTCTGACCGGCCAATCGAAGAAGCTCGTCCTGGTGGATCTCGATGACACGCTCTGGGGCGGCATCGTGGGGGACTTGGGATGGGAGAACATCGCGCTGGGAGGCCACGACGCCGTCGGAGAGGCGTTCGCGGACTTTCAGCGGACCCTCAAGGCGCTGACCCGGCGCGGCGTGCTGCTGGGCATCGTGAGCAAGAACGACGAGGCGGTGGCCCTGGAAGCCCTCAGACGCCATCCGGAAATGGTGCTCCGGCCGGAAGACTTCGTCGGCTGGCGGATCAACTGGCAGGACAAGGCCGAGAACATCCTGGATCTGGTGAGGAGTCTGAATCTCGGCCTGCAGTCGGTCGTGTTCATCGACGACAACCCGGTCGAGCGAGACCGGGTCCGGGAGGCCCTGCCCGAGGTCTTCGTGCCCGAATGGCCGGCCGACACCACGCTCTATGAAAGCACCCTGCTGAGCCTCCGCTGCTTCAACGCCGCGTCCATCACGGCGGAAGACGCGCAGCGGACCCGCCTCTACGCCGCGGAAGGACAACGGGAGGATTTGAAGCGGCAATTGGGTTCGGTGGAGGCCTGGCTCAAGACCCTGGACGTCCGGGTGACCGTCGAGAGGCTGCAACCGGCCAACCTTCAACGGACGACGCAGTTGTTGAATAAGACCAATCAGATGAACCTGACGACGAGACGGATGTCCGAAGCGGAGCTGTCGGAATGGGCCGCCGGGGCGAACCGTCGTCTGTGGACGATCCGGGTGGCCGACCGGTTCGGAGATTCCGGCCTGACCGGCATCGTCAGCGTGGAGTCCCGTGCCGGCCTCGCCACGATCGTGGACTTCGTGCTGAGCTGCCGGGTGATGGGCAGGCGGGTGGAGGAAGCCATGCTCCATCTCGCCGGCGAATATGCCCGCTCGCAGGGGGCCCGGACCCTCCATGCACGCTATGTGGCGACGGAAAAGAACCGTCCCTGCCTCGAATTCTGGCAGAAGTCAGGATTTGCCGCAGCCGAAGGGGCGCTGTTTTCCTGGGACCTGAGCAACCCCTATCCCAGGCCGGACACCGTCACTATCGAGGGGAAGGATGCCTAGCAGGACGGAAGCCGTGTCGGGTGAGACGGTCACGCAGCCTCCGGAGCCGGCGCTGCACGTCACGCCGGCGGTCGTGGATCGATTCGCCGAGCTCACGGGTGACCGAAGCTCGTTACACATGGATCCCGCCTTCGCCCAGCGATCCATGTACCGGCAGAGGGTAGCCCACGGCATGTTGCCGGTCGTCTGTGCTGCCATGCTGTTCCCGCCGTCCGGGCGCGTGTCCGGATCGATCACGAAAATTGCGGCCCGGTTTCTCAAGCCGGTCTATGTGGGCGATTGGCTGGTGATCGACGCCAGGGCCGTCGGGCCGTCCGGAGCGGAGCCCTCCACCGAAATCGAATACGCCATCAAGAACCGGGACTCCGGCGCGGTGGTCACGACGGTCCAGGTCGTGTGTGGCGCGACGAAGAGAGCGGAGAAGGATTTCCGGACACCGCAGGCCGGCCGTGAGTCGACGGCCGGGCCGTTGCCGAGCAGCCCTCTCACGGAGCAGGAATGGCAATTCGACGGGATTGAGAAAGGGCAGCAGGCGGGCCTCGAGTTCCGGGTCACGGCGGAGAGCCTGGAGCTCTTTCGCCGGCTCCTGCTGGAGGGGCGGGAAGGCGGACAGAGCCCTGATGATCTGCGCGGGATCGGGGCGCCGGACGTGCTGGCCGCGTCGCTGGTCTCGACCTTCGCCGGCATGTGCCTTCCCGGAAAATATGCCACGCTGACGGATTTCGTGATCACCTTTGCGGAGCCCATACGGCTCGGCGTCTCCTATAAGCTAACGGGGACGGTGGAGCACAAGTCTCAATCCACGGGCAGCGTGACGGAAGGGCTTGCGATCCGTGAAGTCGGGGGAGGGAGCCGCCTCGTCGCCACCGGCAAAGCCGGCGTCCGGGTGAACGAGCCGCCGGTCCGGGGGCCGGCCGTCTCCGCGCTCCGCGACCTGGATCTGCAGCTCAAGGACAAGGTCGTCGTCGTCACGGGCGGCAGCCGCGGGATCGGCGCGACGACCGCCAAGCTCCTGGCCCTGCATGGAGCGCGAGTCGTCGTCAATTACCTGCAGGCCGGCAGGGAAGCGGAGGCCGTCGTCGCCGAGATCGCCGAGGCGGGGGGAAGCGCCTTCGCCGCGCAGGCCGACGTGTCCGACCGGGCACAGGTCCGGCGCATGATTGCGGCCGCCTGCGAGCGGTACCGGACGGTGGATGTCCTGGTCAACAACGCCACGGCGGATTTTTACCCCGTACCGTTCATGGAGCTGACCTGGGACCGCCTGCAGCGCGATCTCGACGTGACCCTGAAGGGGGCCTTCAACTGCTGCCAGGAGGTCATCCCGACGATGATGAAGAACGGCGGCGGCAAAATCATCAATCTCTCAACCGTGGCGACCGACGATCCGCCTCCCAACCAGTCCAAGTACGTGGTGGCCAAGAGCGCGCTCATGGGGCTGACGCGGAGTCTCGCCGTGGAGCTGGCGGCGCACAACATCCAGGTCAACATGGTGGCGGCCAGCCTGGTGGAGACCGACCTGGTCAAGCATCTGCCCAAGATTTTCGTGAAAGGCATGCAGAACGATACCCCCATGAAGCGCAATGCCACGACGACCGATGTCGCCAAGGCCGTGGTGTTTCTCGCCTCGGCCCTGTCCTCGTTCACGACCGGCCAGCGCCTCATGGTGACCGGCGGCAACCCGCCGTTCGTCTAGCCGCCCTGGCTGAGGGATCCCGCAAGGCGACGAATTACAACCGGATCGTTGAGAAGCAGGAGGGTTATGCCAGGATTTGAAATCATCGGGGATGAGGAGCGACAGGCGGTCAACGAGGTCTTCGAGCGGAGCGCGGTCCTGCTCCGGTTCGGCTTCGACGAGGCGCGCCGCCAGGTCTTCAAGGTCAAGGAGTTCGAAACGGCGTTCGCGACGAGGCTGGGGGTCCGCCGTGCCCAGGCCGTCACGTCCGGCACGGCCGCCGTCAAGGTGGGGTTGAAGGCGCTGGGCGTCCGGCCAGGGGACGAGGTCGTCACCCAGTGTTTCACGTTCGTGGCCACGGCGGAGGCGATCCTCGAGTGCGGGGCGGTGCCGGTCTTTACGGAAGTCAATCGCACCTTGAATATGGACCCCGAGGACCTGGCCCGGAAGATCACGCCGAAGACGAAGGCGATCATCCCGGTGCACATGCTGGGCGCCGCCGCGCCGATGGCGGAGCTCCTCGAGATCGCCGACCGGCATGGCATTCCGGTGCTCGAGGATGCCGCCCAGGCCTGCGGCGGGCAATACCGGGGCCGTCCCCTGGGAAGCTGGGGGCGCGCGGGGGCGTTCAGCTTCGACTTCGGCAAGGCCCTCACGACCGGCGAAGGCGGCATGGTCGTGACCGACCGGGAGCCGGTCTATTCGAGCGCCCGCGCGTACTCGGACCACGGGCACGAGAGCAATCCGGCCGTGCCCCGCGGCGAGGACACGCGCTCCGCGCCGGGATTCAACTACCGCATGATGGAGCTGCAGGGGGCAATCGGCCTGGTCCAGCTCGCGAAGCTCGACGGCGCGGTGAAGCGGCAACGGGAGAACAAGGCCAGGATCAAGCAGGCGCTCCAGGGGATCACCGCCGTCCGGTTCCGGGAGTTCGCGGACGAGGAAGGGGAGACCGGGGACACGCTCGTCTTGTTCCTCGACGATCCCAAAGCGGCGTCCCGGGCGGCTCGGGATCTGCTCGCCGAGGGCGTGCGCTTCCGCATCCTGCCCGAGGCGCTGACTTGGCATTTTGCCGGGACCTGGGAGCACATGCTGCCGGGGCTCGAGCGCTACCGGGGCAAGGCCATCGCGCGCGAATGGCCCCTGTCGGAGGCCTTGCTCCGGTGCGCCATCGCCATCCCGATCTTCATCAAGATGGATGACGCGAAGCTCCAATGGACGATCGATCGGTTGGTGAAAGTGCTGCGGCAATGCTGAGCCGCGGCCTCGTCCCTGCCTGGCCGGCGGCAGGCCGGCGGAAGGGACGACAGACGATCCGGCAGCGGGAGGGGCGACGTTGAGCACACGGTTGGAATCGGTCCTGGTGTCTCCCGACGCGACGATCAGGCAGGCGCTGTCGGTCATCGATACGGGCGGCCTGGGCGTGGCGCTGGTCGTGAACGGCCGGCGGCAGTTGTTGGGTCTGGTCACGGACGGAGATTTGCGACGGGCCATGTTGGACGGGCACGGCCTGGAGGCGGAGGTCCGCCTGGTGATGAACCCGGAACCGATGACCGCATCGAAGGCCACGCCCCGCGAACAGGTGTTCGGCCTGATGAACGTGAAGATCCGGCATATTCCCGTCCTGGACGAGGACCGGCGGGTCTGCGACCTGGTGTGTTTCGTCGAACTGTCCAGGAAGATCCCCTGGGCGATCCCCTACATCGGCGAGGAGGAGCAGAACGAGGTCGCGGACACGGTCCGTTCCGCCTGGGTGACCATGGGTCCGAAAGTCGCCAGGCTGGAGCGGGAGATGGCCGCGTACGTTGGAGTGAAGTATGCGGTGGCGGTCTCCAGCGGCACGGCGGCGCTGGATGTGGCCCTCAAGGTGTTGCACATTGGGCCGGGCGACGAGGTGATCGTGCCGGCGCTCACGTATATCGCGACGGCGAACGCCGTGCTCTACCAGCACGCCACGCCGGTGCTGGCCGACGTGGACCCGACGACGTTCAACCTGGACCCGGAGGATGTCAGGCGGCGCATTACGCCGCGGACCAAGTGCATCATGCCGATCGATTATGGCGGCCAGTCCGCCGACTATGACGCGCTGGGCCGGATCGCGCGCGAGCACGGACTCGCGCTTGTCGAGGACGGCGCGCAGTCGCTCGGGGGGGAGTACAAGGGGCGGCGGTTATGCTCCTTCGGCGTCATGAGCACGGTGAGCTTCCATGCCGCCAAGGTGATCACCTCGGTGGAAGGCGGCATGGTCCTCACAGACGACGAGAAGCTGGCCGACCTCGCCCGGGTTCTCCGCAACCAGGGCGAGGATCCGGTGAACAAGTACCATCATGCCGTGCTCGGACACAACTATCGCATGACCGACCTTCATGCGGCCGTCGGCCTGGCGCAGTTCCGGCGGCTCAACGAGGTGCTCCGGCGGCGCGCCGAGATCGCCGACTTCTACACCAAACGGCTGACCGGGCTGGAGGGCAAGCTGACGCTGCCCGCGGTGGCGCCCGAGCGCCGGCACGCGTGGTTTTTCTACCCCGTGCTACTTCACAACCGGGACGAGGTCGTCGGCTACCTGAAGGAGAAGGGCATCGACACGCGGATCGCCTGGCCGCTGCCGATCCACAAGCAGCCGCTGTACCGGTCGTTCTTCGAAGGCGCGCGGTTTCCGGTGGCCGAGCGCCTTGCCGACTCGGTGTTGAATCTGCCGCTCTACTACGAAATGTCCGAAGAGGAGGCGCAGTACGTCGTGATGCACCTCAAGGACGCGGTGACCCGCGCGGGAAAGACAGCCCGATGAGCTGGCAGGGGACCAGGGTCGTGGTGACCGGGGGGGGCGGGTTTCTCGGCAGCCACCTCTGCGACGCATTGGTTTCCCGAGGTGCCTGCGTCACGGCCATCGACGATTTTTCGTACGGCTCGCCCGCGCATCTCAAGACCGTCTCCGCAGGGGTCAACGTGGTGCGGTGCCGGCTGGGGGAGCAGGCCGAGAGCCTCAAGGAGGCCCTGGAGGCCGACGTCCTGTTCCATCTGGCCGCCGTGGCCGATCCGCGGCGCTGCAAGGCGGATTTCGAGTCGGCGTTCCGGTCCAACGTCCTCGGGCTGAAGGCGTGTCTGGAAAGTGCGGGCCGGCTGCGGCGCCTCATCTTCATGTCCAGCGCGAGCGTCTACGGCGAACCCGAGTATGTACCGATCGACGAGAGGCATCCGCTGAAGGGGAAGGATCCCTACTCCGTCACGAAGGCCATCGGCGAGTGGCTCTGCCGGCACTACAGGGAGAATGCCGGTCTCCCCATCACGATCGTCCGCAACTTCAACACGTTCGGGCCGAGGCAATCGGGCGCCTACCTCATTCCCACGCTGATCGGGCAGGCCTTGTCCCGGGGAAAGATCGAGATGTGGAACGCGGCTCCGGTCAGGGACTTCACGTTCGTCTCCGACGCCGTGGCGGCGCTCATGCTGCTGGCGGAAGCGGACGGCGCGGAGGGCCTCACCGTCAATCTGGGGCAGGGCGCGGGCATCCGGGTCGGCGAGCTCGCGGCGGGGATCGCCGCCCTGTTCGGCGTGCCCCTCGTGGATCTCCGGCAGGAGGTCATCGGCAGCCCCGAGCTGGTCTGTGACAACGCGCGGCTGAAAGCCGTCACCGGCTGGGCCCCGCGGGTCAGTCTGGAGGAGGGCCTGCGGGCGACGATTGAGTATTTCCGGGAACGGAACGGGACCGGCCTTGAGCCGGCCAGACAGCCATGACGATGAAATCGGGTCCGGCTGCGGCCGCCGCCGGCGCGCCGCGACCGTCATCGGGCCGGCGCGGGGAGGACCGGATCTACGTCTCGACGGGGGCGTTCAAAACGCGCGACCTCGGGCAGATCCTCGACGTCTGCCTGCGGGAAGGCGTCCATCGCCTCGAGCTCAGCTCCGGCACCGCCTTTTCGGAGCATCTGCTCGATCTGGTCCGGCGGTCCCGCGGGACGCCGATGCGGTTTCTCGTGCACAACTACTTCCCGCCCCATCGGATCCCCTTCGTGCTGAACCTCGCCTCCACCGACCCGCAGGCCCTGGTCCGGTCGCGCGACCATTGCCGGACGGCCATCGCGCTGGCCGCCGAGGTCGGGGCCCCGTTCTTCAGCGTCCACGCGGGCGCCGCGATGAACGCTAGGCCCGAGGATCTCGGACAGCCGCAGACCCATCTGGTCCACGGGGACGTCCGGCGCGCCTACGAGCTGTTCGTGGAGAGCGTGTCGGAGCTGGCGCGGGCCGCCGCCGCCGCGGGCGTCTCGCTGCTCATCGAAAACCACGTCGTGGCCCCCTTCAATCTGATCGAGGGGGAGAACCGGTTCCTGTTCGCCAGCACGGCGGAGGACATCCTGCGGCTGATGGAGGACGTGGGCGCCCCCAATCTCGGCCTCCTCCTCGACGTAGGGCACCTGAAGGTCACGGCTGCGTCGCTCGGCTTCGACCCCCGCCGGCTGGTGGAACGGGTCGCCCCCTTCGTGCGCGCCTTTCATCTGAGCGACAACGACGGCAAGTCCGACCAGAACCTTCCCTTCGGCCGCGAGGCCTGGTTCATGGACCTGCTCGCCGACTTTCCCGAGGCCACCTACATCATTGAAGCCTACCGGCTGGAGCCGCCCGAAATCCGGGCCTGCCGGGAGGCTGTGCTGGACGCCGTACAGTAATTCATGGGAAGGGCAATGCATGGCCATGGAGTCGATTGACAGCGGGCGCTTTCAATTCACGCTGCACACCCACGTGCACGTGGGCCGCGGGGTCAGCGGGCGGCTGCCGGACGTGCTGCAGGAGTCCGGCTTCCGCAGGATCGCCCTGGTGGTAGACGGGGGCGTGACCGCCAACCCCACGTTCGTGACGTTGCGCGATCGGCTCGCCGGTTCCTTCGACCTGGTCCACGAGCTCGTCAACCGGGTGAGCGAGCCGGACTACGACTATCTCGACGAGTGCCGGGACCGTCTCGCCGCCAAGCCGTTCGACTGCCTGATCGGCTTCGGGGGCGGCAGCTCGCTGGACCTGACCAAGGCGCTTTCGGTGCTGATCACGAATCCCGGCAAGGCCCTGCAATACCGGGGATACAATCTTATCAAGCAGCCGGGCGTGCCGGTCTTCGCCCTGCCCACGACCGCCGGCACCGGGGCCGAAGTGACGCCCAACGCCGTCTTCACGGAGTCGAAGGAGAAGCGCAAGTTCGGCATCAACACGTCTCTCTACCTGCCCAAGGTCGCGTTCCTGGACCCGCTGCTGACCGTGACCTGCCCGAAGAGCGTCACCGTCGCGTCGGGGGTGGACGCGCTGATGCAGGCGATCGAGAGCTTCGTCGCGACGAAGGCGACGCCCGCCTCGCGGGTGTTTTCGCGGGAAGCGTTCAGGCTGGTGTTTGCGGCGCTCCCGAAGGTCGTGCGGGAACCGGAGAACCTGGATCACCGGGAGGCCATGCAACTGGGGGCCTACTACTCGGGGATCGCGCTGATGAACTCCGCCCCAGGGCCGGCGGGCGCGATGTCCTATCCGCTGGGCGTCCATTACAAGGTCCCCCACGGGCTGGCCCACGCGGTCTTCGAACCCACGATCGTGCGTTGGAACGTGGAGCGCGGCTGCACCTTGTATGAGGACCTGTACGGCCTGATCGACGGGGCGCCGCAGGGGCTCGACCCGAAGGGGAAGGGGGCCGAGTTCCACCGGCGCCTGACCGCCCTCTACGACGAGGTCGGGATTCCGCGCTCCCTGGCGCCCTTCGGCATCTCCCCTCAGGACGTCCGGTTTCTAGCGGAGCAAACCGTGCTGCTCAAGGCCGCCATCGACTTCAACCCCGTTCCGATCTCCGTCGAAGACATCACGACAATTCTAGCCAGCATGATCAAGCAAGGATAGCTGGGGTCCGTCTATTGCCAGGGCCATGTCCTGGCCTCTCGAAAAACACGTAGTTTCCGCCGCAGACAAAATTATCGAAAGGCTTCTGTTCATGGAAAATAATCTCAAAGAATTGTGGGAACGTACGGCCACAGATACCAGAGGAGTCGTCTGGTATCCGAACGAGTTTGTCATTCGCTTCCTTGCGAAATACGTCCGGAAGCGAGTGGGGATCGATGAATACAGGGTGATACACGAGATCACGCGGGCTTTGGACCTTGGATGTGGCCATGGTCGGCACGTGATCATGCTTGCGGAACAGGGTTATGACGTGGCAGGTATCGACATCTCGGATGTAGCCATCGGCGTTGCGCGGGATTGGGTTGCCAAGAAGGGCTTGAAAGCAGATCTCCGAACAGGGACGGTTACCGCTCTGCCCTATAGCGATAGTGTCTTCGATCTTGTAATGAGCCACGGCGTGTTGGACCACATCTATTACGACGAATCGCGAGAGGCGGTGCGTGAGATACACCGGGTATTAAAGCCTAACGGGCTTCTGTATGTGGATCTGATCAGCGCCTTGGAGTCTGGATGCGGCCAAGGCCGGGAAGTTGGACGGCGTACATACATTGTACCTGATGGAGCCGAGGCGGGGGTCCCTCAGAGATTTTTCGAGTTAGAAGATGTGATGGATTTACTTCGAGATCACTTTACGATCCAGGATGTCGTCCTCTCCCAATGGGAACCGGTCTTCGGTGAAGGTTTCTCTAATTTGGATAAGGAGAACGGCCGCTATCCAAGGGCGGCTCGGTATCACGTGGCAGCAATAAGGAAATAGGAGAGATGCACTGCATCAAGGTTGGTCGTCTCACAATTGGAGAAGAAAGTCCGTGTTTTATCATCGCCGAGGCCGGGGTCAATCATAACGGTGACGTAGCAGTGGCAAGGCGCCTTGTGGAGGCTGCCAAGGAAGCGGGCGCCGGTGCCGTGAAGTTCCAGACCTTTACGACCGAATCGGTCATCATCGCGCAGGCGCCCAAGGCCGACTACCAACGACAGACGACGGACGCGTCTGAATCGCAGCTGGAGATGCTGCGGAAGCTGCAGCTCTCCCACCGGGACTTCCGCGGGCTGAAGGAAGAGGCGGACCGGGTCGGCATCCTGTTCTTCTCCACGCCGCACGATACGCGGGACATCGACTTCCTCGTCTCCGTCGGGGCGCCCCTGATCAAGGTCCCCTCCATGGACATCGTCAACCTTCCGCTGCTGGAGGAAGTCGGCCGCCGCAAGGTTCCGGTCGTCCTGTCCACCGGCATGGCCACCCTGTCCGAGACGGAGCGGGCCCTGGCGACGCTCCGGCAGGCCGGGTGCCCCTCGATCATCCTGCTGCACTGCGTGACGAACTATCCGATCAAGGACGAGGAGGCCAACCTCAGGGTCATGGATACCCTGGCCCGGGCATTCGACTGCATCGTGGGCTTTTCGGACCATACGGTCGGCACGGCCATCGCGGTGGCCGCGGTCGCCCGAGGGGCCAAGGTCATCGAAAAGCATTTCACCCTGGACTGCGCGATGGCGGGACCGGACCATGCCGCCTCGCTCGATCCATCCCAGTTTGCGCAAATGGTCACCGACATCCGGCGGGTCGAGCAGGCGCTCGGCTCCGAGGTCAAGCGGCCGCTCCCCGTGGAGCTGGCCAACCGCAAGGCCATGCGGCGCAGCCTCGTCGCGGACGCGGACCTTCCGGCCGGGACGGTGCTGGCGCGGGAACACGTGACGCTGAAGCGTCCCGGCACGGGGCTCGGCGCCGAACTCCTCCCCTATCTGCTCGGACGGACCGTGAAGCGCATGGTCCCCAGAGACTCCCTGATCACGCTCGATATGTTGTTCGAATGAACGCGCTCGTGACCGGCAATTCCGGTTTGATCGGGAAAGTCCTGGTCGCCCGTCTCGGCGCGATCCCCGGCGTGCGGGTCCGGTTGTTCCGCACGCCGGAGGCCCTCCGGGACATCCGGGACCGGCAGGCCGTGCGCGAGGCCCTGAAGGGAATGAACGCTGTCTTTCACCTCGCCAGCCTGTTGAACTATCGGCGCGCCACGGTGGATGCGATGCGCGCGGTGAACGTCGAGGGGACGCGGCACCTGCTCGATGAAGCCCTGGCCGCCGGGATCTCCAACGTGATCGTCGCCTCCAGCCAAGCTGTATATGCCGCCTCAGAGGGATGCCCCGGTCCGTTCAATGAGGAAACGTCGCTTCGCACAAAGGATGCTTACAGTGATTCTAAACGGGAGGCCGATGAGTTATGCCAAAAGTATCTCGGCGGACAATTATGTATGAGCATCCTTCGGCTGGCGACGATTTATGGTTCGGAATTTTCACGCCTAGAGGATGTGGTTGCTCGTTTTGTGGATGAAGCTAGAGGCAATGGAGTTATCAGACTGTTTGGCAAGGGACAGCGGATCAGAGATTTGGTCTTCGTCGAAGATGCGGTGGAGGCGATGCTCAAACTCCAGGGAACCGCGGGTGTCTTCAATATTGGTGGGGGGAGGCCCTACATGACTAGGGAGATTGCCGAAACGGTGAGGGAAGCGGTCGGGGGACGTATCGAGTACGACGGGCCGCAGGAAGAGGAGACGGGCTTCTACCTGGATATTTCGAAGGCCCGCGCGGCCATCGGCTATGAGCCGGTCGGGTTCGGGACGGGTCTGCAGCGGTCCCTGGCGGTCCATGCCTGAGAGTCGAAGATGAGCCGGGCGCCGGTCACAGTGCTGGTCACGGGAGCAGGGTCGGCCTGCGGGGTCAACATCATCCATTCCCTGCGTCATGCCGGAGGCTACCGGATCGTGGCGACCGATATCTTTTCCGCCTCGGCGGGGCTGGTGCTGGCCGACAAGGGCTATGTCATTCCCAAGGAGGGGTCCGACGGCAAGTATCTGGACGCCATCCTGGACATTGCGAAACGGGAATCCGTCCAAGCCTTGATCCCCGGGTTTGACGCGGAGCTTCCCTACCTCTCGGCAGCCGGCGGCACACTCCGGGCGCAGGGCGTGGTGCCGGTCATCGGCGAGCCCGACTTCATCCGCATCGCCAACGACAAGCTGGCAACGCAGCAGTTCCTGGCCGCCAACGGGTTCCCGTTCCTGCGCAGCTATGGAGCGGCGGAGCAGGCGCAGGCGGTCGCCGAGCTGGGGTTCCCGCTGGTCGTCAAGCCGCGCTCGGTCTGGGGCTCCCGGGGCGTGCAGGTGGTCGGGAGCGAGGCGGCGCTGCGGCAGGCGGTGGATCACATCGTGAGCCTGGGATGGGAGCCGCTGCTCCAGGAGTTCATCCCCGAGACGGAGGGCGAGTTCACCAACAGCGTGGCCGTCGCCACCGACCATGACATGCTCGGCGTCGTCTGCATGCGCCGCGAGTTGGAGAAGGGCGATTCGCGGCGCATCTTCCTGGACGACTTCCCGGACCTGAAACGGCAGTGCGAGGCGATCGCCCGCGCCCTGAACACGAGCGGTCCCATCAACATCCAGTGCCGGCTGCTCAAAGGGCGCGCCTACGTGTTCGAATTCAACGCCCGATTTTCCACGACGAACATCGTGCGGACGGCGGCGGGGTACAATGAGGTGGATGCCCTGGTGAAGAATTTTCTGACCGGCGAGAAGGTCCTGTTCAAGGGGTGCCCGCCGGTCGTCGCCATCATGTACCTGGACTATGTCTACGTGAAGGCGGACGCCTATCAGGCCCTCAAGGAGGCCGGGGTCACCGGCCGCGCAGGCCACGTCCGGAACCGGCTCGGATGACCGGCGGCGAATCCATACAAGGGGAGAGAGGGGTGCTGCCTTTTTGCGAGGCGGCGGCCCTGCTGCGGGACGTCCCGCTCACGGACATGCATTTGCACACCACCTACACCGACGGCCGCATGAGCGTCGCGGAGGTGCTGGAACTGACCAAGGCCAACGGGCTGCGGGAGATCGGCTTCACCGACCATGCGCGGCGGACCTCGACCTACGTGCCCGCCTATCTGGACGAGATCGGCCGGGAGGCCGCCCGGATTTGTCCCGAGATGCGGGTCTTCCGGGGACTCGAGGTGAAGATCACGACGCTTGCCGGCGAGATCGATCTCGCCGAGTCAGCGGCGGCCTCGCTCGATTTCGTCGTCGGCTCTCTCCACCGCCTGCCGGCGAAGCCGGATGAAGAGGTCTTTGTCAGTTGGAACCAGGTCGAGCCGTCCCGCGCCGTGGACGTGGAAGTCGAGGCGACGCTGGCGATGGTGCGGCTGGGGCGCGCACAGGTCGTGGGGCATCTGGGGCGGGTCTTTCTCGAACATTACCACGTGCCCTTCCCCGACAGCGCCATCCGGACGATCGTGGAGGGTGCGAAGCGACATCGCGTCGCTATCGAGCTCAATGGCCGGTTCCCGGCCGAGCATTTCGCGCGGGTGCTTCATCACTGTCTCGACGTCAACTGTCTCGTGGCCGTGAGTTCCGATGCCCATAAGGCCGAGGACGTCGGCCTGGGGGTGCGGATGCTCCGCGCGGCCTTGCAGGATCTGTCCGCATGAGCGCGGCGCGCCGTTTTCTCGGATTGATCCCCGCGCGCGGCGGATCGAAGGGAATTCCCCGGAAGAACCTCGTGTCCGTCGCCGGGAAACCGCTGATCGGCTATACCATCGAGGCGGCGCTCCGGAGCCGCCATCTCGACCGGGTGCTGCTCTCCACCGACGACGAGGAGATCGCGGAAACCGGCCGGCGGATCGGCCTCAAGGTCCCGTTTCTGCGCCCCGCCGAACTGGCCGCCGACGACACGCCCATGATGGCGGTCATCAAGCACGCCCTCCGGGAGATCGCGAAGACCGAAGGCGACCAGCCGACGGTGGTGGTGCTGCTGCAGCCGACCTCGCCGCTCCGGACCGAGGCCCACATTGACGCCGCCATCGAGCTGTTCGAAAAGGAACAGGCCGACAGCGTCGTCAGCGTCTCGGAGCCGTTGGAGCATCCCTGCGACATGGTGTCGTTCGAAAACGGGACCATGACCCTGGCCCTCTCGGCAGAGGAGCGCTGGAAAGGCCGCCAGACTTATCCGAAGTTCTATTTCGTGAACGGGGCTATCTATATCGTGAAAACGGAGCTGATCGGCGAGGCGAGGCACCCCTGGGGCGGGAAGACGGTCCCGTTTCTGATGAGCCCGCTGGAATCGATCGATGTGGATGGTCACGCGCAATTAACCATCACCGAACTCTTGCTCGGTCTAAGACAGATAAGGCAGGGGTTGTAGATTTCATAACTGTGGGATCACGATAAATCTTCGATGAATAGTCAATCACCTCGCACGCTCTTCGAGAACAAGAACCTTCGTCAGGGTTATGCAGACCCGGCCGTCGTTCGGGTGCTGGTCGGAATACTCGATGAGGCCATTGGGTCTACCAAAAGCACGTCAATTCGAGAAGAATTGAAGGCGGTTAGGGCTTATCTTGACGGCGCGAAACCTACGGACTGCGAGGGGCGGGCGCCAGACAAGCGTTCTTTCTCCCATACCGAAATCCTCAATGCCTTCAAATTGAACGATGGTCCGGCTGTCTTGCGCTATCTTCTCTATCGCTACCGGTATAACGTCTATCCAAACACGCAGACATTGGGCGACTTCCCCATTGTTCTTGCCGTCGAACCGACGAGTGTGTGCAATCTCCGATGCGTGATGTGCTTTGAGGCCGATCCATCTTTTACCGGCGATCAGTCTGCCATGGGCTACATGGATTTCGGCCTCTACAAGAGCATCATTGATGAAGCGGCTCAACATGGATTGGGCTCTCTCATTCTTGCCTCGCGCGGAGAACCGACACTGCACCAGAAGCTGCCTGAGATGATTGCCTATGCCCGCGCGGCGGATATCACGGAAATCAAGATCAATACGAATGCGACCATGCTGACAGAAGCACGAAGCCGGCGGATTCTCGCCGCCGATCCGGATCTGATCGTGTTTTCGGTTGATTCGGCCGATAAAGCGCAGTTCGAGGCGATCCGAGTTGGCGCTTCCTTCGACGAGGTTGTCGCGAACATCAGGAGTTTCAATGACGTTAGACATCGTGAGTTTCCCAACGGACGAACACGAACTCGCATTTCGATGACCATTATCGGCTCGCAGCAAGATGCCGTACGCGCGGAAAACTTCTGGTCGCCGCTTGTTGATGAATTCGCTGTCAACCAGGCTATCCCGAAGCTGTTTATTTATGGTCTGCCCAAGTCTCCAGTCGAGCGGTTCTGTGCGCTGCTCTGGGAACGTCTCTACGTCTGGTGGGACGGGGGGGTGAATGTTTGCGACGAGGATTATAAGAGCCGTTTGTCTGTTGGAAAACTCGGGGATGGTGCCACAATAAAAAACATTTGGCTCGGGGACAAAATGCAGGCCTATCGCACTATCCATGCCTCTGGCCAAAAGAACTCGCTCCATCCCTGTGATCGGTGTCCGGGATTCAGCTAAAACTCACGTAATTCAGACCGGTGAATAACCGAGTGAGGCTCTTAAGATGGCTCGGACAGTTTTGACCATCGGTTTTATCGGGGCGGGACGGATGGCGCGCGCGCATGCCGCTGTGCTTCGGACCATGCCAAATGTGATGCTTAAGGCTTGCTGCGGTCGCCGTCTGAAATCGGGCCAGGCGTTCGGAAAAGAATTCGGCATCCCGGAGGCCTACGCCAACTATGAGGAGCTGCTGGCGCGTGCGAAGGTCGATGTCTATTGGGTGACGCCCAGCGTACTGGAGCTCCCCACCGTAGCCAAGGCCTGTCTCCGGACCTGCAAGGCCGTCTTTCTCGAGAAGCCGGTCGGCCTCTCGCTGGAAGAAGCGCAGGAGGTGGCCGATGTCGCGGCCCAATCCTCGTCCATTCACATGGTCGGTCTCAACCGCCGCTTCTATTCCAACATCAACGCCGCGGTTCGTCTTGCCGAGAAGCATGGGAGAGTGAGAGGCATTGAAGTCCATGCTCCGGAAGACATCACCGACCTTCATGACCATCATCCACCGCGTGTTGTGGATCGCTGGATCTACATGAACGGCGTCCATTGCATTGATCTTCTGCGCTACCTGGGCGGCGAGGTGGCTACGGTCACAGCGGCCCAGGTTGGTAAGGAGAATTCACGGGGCTATGCCGCAATGTTGAAATTCACGGGCGGAGGAGTTGGACAATACACGTCCCATTGGTACGCCCCGGGCCGCTGGCGCGTGGCGCTCTATGCCGATGGGCTCTGCTGCCTGATCCAGCCTCTCGAATCGGCGAAGGCGATCTACCGGGGAGGCCGCGAGGAGCCCATTCCGCTGTCGGAGGAGGATCAGCGGTTCAAGCCCGGTTTCTATGACCAAGCCAGGTACTTCCTGGAGTGCATCATGGCCGGGAAAGCCGTTGCACATCCGGGATGCGATCTGCCTGACTACCTGAAAACGGTTGGCCTAATAGACATCATCAACGGCGAGAAACCGCAGATCAACTAACGATGGGCACTGCTGCTCCCACTCTCGTCTTCGTCGAATCCGGGTCGGATATAGACCGGATGCGCCATGTGGGCGACGGACGGGATAGATCTCTCAGGATCATCGCGCTTAGTCCGGAAGCCGAATACGCGCTGGAGAAAGCCGGGCTGCCGTTCGCGCTTGCGGACGACTACTACACGGGCGAAGAGATCACGCAAGCGGGAATTGCCAACTATGATCGGGTCGATGAGTTCTGTGCGTATGTAGATGCCTGGTTCGAGCAGCGTTCGGAGATCGTCAAGCGGTTTGGTTTGAAACCGGCCCGGTTCAACGTGTATCCGCTTAAGATCCTCTTCGATGCGGTCAGCGTTCGGCTGATCATCTTGAGGCGGATTCTGACTCAGGAGAAGCCTGTGGAAGTCTGGGCTGCTCCGGAGGAACAGGGGGACCATCCCTTAGATCCCTTCCTTTTCTTCGGTGCCTCCATCTTCGCCAGACTCCTGCCGTCAGTCTGCGCCAGCCTCGGCATCCCCTTCAGAACCTGGAAAATTGACGGCCACTGCGCTGATGCTGTCCCGACGGCCTTGCATGACCTGGTGAATCCAGGCCGATCGCGCAACAGGTATACCGCGGCCTTCCATACCTGCTGGCCTCTGATTCAAGACCTCGGTCGTGGCGTCAGCTTGTCGTGGCGAAGGCGCTTCAGCGCAAGCCGTCCGGAACTGCTCGTCATGGACTTGAACGACCGGGAGATCCGGCTGGTTTCAGCCTCTCTGATGGAACGAGGCACGTGCAGGCTGTTGTATTGGTCGCGCAGGAGCCGCTGGGTTGCGTCGCTCAACCCTTTCCGATTGATGCGTCTGGATGACCAAGGGCAACGGGATGGAATCCTTCGAACCCTCACCCAGGAGACAGCGACGCTATGGCCCGAACTGACTGGTGATCCAGGATTCCGGAGGTTTCTGGTATGGGACGGCGTGGACGCCTTTCCTGTAGTCGAGAGCCGTCTTCAGCACGTCTTCACCGAGTTGCTCGTCAAGGCTGCGGAGCTCAATCTTCAGGCTCGCGCCATGTTCGACAAGATGAATATTCGTGTCTTGCTTATGTCGCAGGTGGCGTTGTATTGGCAACGGGCGGTTTGCGCAGCGGCGAAGGATTGCGGCTTGCGCGTGGTCAACATGCAGCACGGCCTGGTGGGCGAGCGCCTCTGTCCGATCGTGTACTACACGGAATGCGAGGGGGTTGACGATCTCCTGACCTACGGGACCGGAATGCAGGACTTCTGCCGCCGGCATTATCCACACGCGGCTGTCCCCCTGCCGACCGGCTCCCCCGCGCTGGATCAGTTGGAACGTTCGGTTGGCAACCGGAATCCGGGTCAGGTGTTGAGAAGGCTCGGGTTGGCTCAGGGGAAGAAAACCGTGATCTATTGCCCGACCAGCAGCACCGGGAACAAGCTCTACGTCTCTTTCAGCTATCCCAAGTCCGACAGCCAATATTTCGCGATCCAACGGCGGATCGTGGAGACTTTCCGGGATTACCCTGCCCTCCAATTCGTGGTGAAGCAGCACGTCGGGATGCCTCGCGGGTTTCCGCTCGGAGACCTGATGCGGGACCTGCGGATGGACAATTGCCGAGTGGTTGTCGAGGAGCCGTCGTTCGTGGACTTGCTTGCCGCGGCCGATCTCGTCATCCTGGATTCTCCGACCATGACGTTTCTGGAAACGCTGGCGATGGGCATGCCGGTCCTGGTCTTCAATAACTGGTTCCGCTGGGAGCCAGAAACACTGGAATTGCTCAAGCAGAGCGCGGTGTACAGCAATGACTTCGATGAGTTCATCGGGATCCTCCGGGGCTATCTGGCGACCGAGCGCTTCGAGGGGGCCAGCCGGGACGGATCGGCCTTTCTCAGGCGGTTTGGCACCTATAAGGGCGACCGGCGGAGCGCCGACCGGGCGGCGGAAGCCATCGAAAAGCTCGCACAGACCGACGCTCTCGCCGGTGCCGGGACGGTGGCACAGGCATGAAAAACATCGAGGCTTGTCCGGCTTGCGATTGTCCCGACAGCCGGCGGCTGGTGCAGGTGGTGACGGAACATGTGTCCCCGGCGGATGATCTTGTCTACCTGCATTGCGGACGCTGCGGGCTCGTCTATTCCCATCGGCAATTCGAGGACTCCGCCGAGCTGGATGAGTGCTATGCCGCCCCGTACCAGGAGGCGGCGCGCGCCGAGTTTCTGAAGGTGACCGCTCATAAGACCGGCATCCATCGCTATCGGAAGGCCTGGCTCGACGCCACGCTCCGGCGCCTGGCATGGTCTCCCCGCCACAAGCGCGCGCTCGAGATCGGCTCGAAGGACGGGTCGTTCCTGAAGCTCATCCGCGACGACGGCTGGGAGGCGGTGGGGATGGATCCGAACGCCACCTACGGCAGGCTGGCGAAGGAAGTGTACGGGGTCGAGATCAGGTCCGGCTATTTTGAGCAGGGGACCTTTCCCCCGGCGACCTTTGACCTCGTGAGCAGCTTCCATGTGATTGAGCACATCCAGGATCCCAATCCGGTCCTAACCGCTGTTCGCGACGTCTTGACCCCAGGTGGCCTGCTGTATCTTGAGACACCCAATCTGCATTGCCTCCAGCGGCGGCAATTGGCCACGGGGCACGTTGTGCTCTACTCGTTGGCGACGCTCGCACAGGTGCTAGAACACAACGGCTTTGAGGTGGTTGCTGTCTCGGAGAACGGCCCGGGAGGCCTGTTGACCTTCGACCAGGTGGCGGTACTCGCAAGGGCCACCGGCCGACCGGCCGGCGAATGGCGCCTCGGAGAATCCTTCGAGGAGGCGAAAGCCTGTCTGGAACGGGCGCTCCAGTCGAATTTTCCATCGCCGGAAGGGCTCTCGTTCCGCAACCGGATGTTTCATCTTGTGCAGCGGCTCTTCGGTGATGAGCGGGCGCTGGCGCTCAAGTCCGTCTATCTGGGCGTGCATGCCAGGCGCCGCGGACAGCAGATGGAGAAGGCAGCGGGCGGTCCGGCGATGGACCTGAACCGCCTGCCCGATCCCGTGCGGCAGCAATTCCTTCAGGGATTCCTGCAAGAAGGCCACCTGCGGGAGCTCCAGCGGCTACCCGACGAGTGGGTGCAGTTGAAGGTGCTGGCCCGCATCAAGGTGTTCCGCCTTTCCCATGACCAGACGAAGGCCCTGGTTGATGCGGAGCTTTCCCGTGCGCAGGAGGGCGCCTTCCCATGATCGTGCTGGAGCGTCTCACCCTCTTCGGTCTCCTCCGGCTTGCGCGACTGAGGAGCGCCTCCCCCGCGCGGCGGGCGGTGCTTCTCAACGCGGGGCCTGCTGGTCGTCTCGCCGCGAGAGTCTTCGGCGTGGAACTTCTCCCCGACACGCATCGGGGCAGGGACCGCGCCTTGGCCTTTCTTCTGGCCATTCCGGTCACGGAGGCGCTGCTTCGGAAAGGCAAGGAAGATGCGGGGGCGCAGCGAGCGCTGCTGGCTTTCTTCGGGACCGACGAGATCCTGCAGGCCTACCGGAAGTTTCTTCTGCAATATTCAATTGAAGCCATTACGGACTGGCAGGCGGCGCTGTATGAGGCGTTGAAGGCCGGTTGTGAAGCCATCACGTGCCTTCCAATCGGGCCACAGTCAGCCGCGCTCCTGGACTGCTGGAGAAGGCTGCAGCAGGATGCCAAGGCCGACGCCATCGAGATTATTGAAGATAGGGCGGGCTCCATTGCGAGCGGATTCTACGGTTCTCTTTATGGGGGTGTGGCTGGGCTGGCCTTGCTGGCCCAATGGCTGGGACGATTGCTGCACCAAGGCTTGTGCCTGCGCGCGCCCCGGCCATCGCGCTACCTCGTAGGCCTGCATGGCTACTGGAATGTGGCCTCGGGGCGTCCCTGGGATCTCCGTTCGGCGGATTTTCTCGTCGATGGCACGCGTGTCCGGCGCGAAGACCTGCTTCTTCTGTTGTCCCGAGGAGGGAACACGGATGAGCGCATGCGCCAATACCGGGAGGCAGGATTCGCCTTTGTCCTCCTCTCCGGGCTGCGGGCACCGGCGGCCTACGCGGTCAGGCTGGTCCCCCGCCTGTTGAAAGCCGCGGCCTGCCTCTGCCTGCCGTCCCGGTCGGTGCACCCGCTCCTTCGCCGCCGGGCGGCGGGGGCGATCCTCTATGGGATAAGCCTGGAGGTCCTGCTCCAGCACTATCGCCTCGGCGTGCTCCTCAATGCCGATGAGGATTCCTACGAAGCTGTCGTGGAAACAGCCGTCCTCAACAAATTCGGCGGAGCCACTTCCTGGATCCCCCATACCGTCGTCGGGGGCCTTTTCACGATGGCCTACCTGCACTTCGATCTTCTGCCGCTTCAAGGCTGGTTTCACGCCGAGAATTGCGGCGAGACCTGGAACAAGCGGATGCGGGTCAGACCCGTCGGCATGGCGACGAACGATCGCCCCGGTGATGCGGAAGCAAGCCTGGCCAGCGACGCCGTTCGCAGATTGGTCGAGGGGTTCAGAGGTAACGGACCGGTCAAAATCCTGGGCGCCTTCACCGGGTCGTATACCCCCGATACGTTTGTGCAGGAGCGGTATCGGCGGTTTCTCCGGGCGCTGGCCTTGCTGGCCGAGCGAGCCGCCTCCTTGCGGATCATCATCAAGCCAAAGGCCACAGAGGAATGGCCTGAGCATGCCTATTTTCTGTCCGAGGAACCCTTCCGGAGCACGATCCAGGCGGGGGTCCAGAACGGGAGGATCACCGTCCTAGACCCCCGCGCCGGCCTGACCTGCTCGGCGCAGTATCTGATGAGCCTGTCCGATACGGTGCTGTCAACCGCGCAGCACGCCGCATTCGGCTCGGTCTGGGTGGAGGCCCTCCTGCTTGGGAAGCCCTCCTATGTCTTCGCGCCCTCTGAGTTCAGGTCGGCCCCGTTTGCCGGAAAGTTTTTTGACCGCTGGATCTTCGACCACGAAGAGCGTCTTGCCGTGGTCGTGACCGACAGTCTCACAACGCCCGGGAAGGGCGAGGTTGACGGGATGATCGCGCACCTGTTCGATCCTTTTAATGACGGCCGCGCCCTGGAGCGGATGAGGAGCGAGATCCTGGCCGTCGTCCCGTCGGAATTCCATGCGGCCAACGAGGCCGCATGCTGATCACCGCCCGCTTATCTGTGCGAGCGGGCGTCGAGAGCGACTCCGAGGGGTCCGCTCCTCGTCGTCCTGCAAGAGAGGGGACCGCTGTCCATGGCTGAGTACACGCCCTACAGGTCCGGCCACCACTATGTGAAGGACTATGATCCCGCGCGCTTCGGCGAGCGCTATGCCGAGTACCGCCGCAAGTGGGAAACCTATCCGAAAAACCGCATCGTCAGCGATTTCCCGATCAACGTAGACCTCGAACTGGCCAGCATGTGCAACCTGCGCTGCCCGATGTGCCACACGGTCTACATTGAGCACCCGTCCTATCCGGCCTTCGTGCAGCAGGACGCCACCAGGCTCATGCCCTTCGACACCTTCCGGCGGGCCATCGACGAAGGGGTGGGGTACGAGGATTTCTCCGCGATCAAGCTGAACTTTCGCGGCGAGTCCACGCTGCACCCGAAGATCGACGAATTCATCCGCTACGCGAAAGAGCGCGGCGTGCTGGACATCCTCCTCAACACGAACGGCAACTATCCGCCGGAGCTGAACGAGAAGCTCGTGGACGCGGGGTTGTCCGACATCGCCTTTTCGTTCGATGCCCTGACTCCGGACACGTATAAGAAGGTCCGGGTGGGCGGCGACTTCTTCCTGGCCATGAGCAACGCGATGCAGATGCTGAGGCACCGCGACCGTCTGCGCGTCCGGGTCTCCTTCGTCCATCAGAAGGCGAACACCCATGAGAAGGACGCGTTCGTCAAGTTCTGGACGGACATGGGAGCGGACAGGATTCTCGTGTCCGACGTCTATAATCCGGCGGAGCTGATCAGAAAGGACATGCTGGTCAAGCAGTACACCAAGCCGGAGCGGTTTACCTGCCCGCAACTCTGGCAACGGCTCATGGTGCTGGACAACGGCGACGTCTATCCCTGCTGCCATGCCTTCGAGGAGCCGGACGATCTGAAACTCGGGAACATTAATGAGACACCGCTTATCAAGATTTGGCGGGGGGAGAAACTGGAACAGCTGCGGGAGACTCACGCCAACGGGGATTACCGGCAAATCAGAACCTGCGCCACCTGCGCCTATCCCAAGCAGCCAATCGAGAATGGCTCTGATGGGCAACCCTGATCTCTACACCGTGATCCGGGAGCGCGAGGCGCCCGTCGTCATCGCGGAGATGGCGAACGCCCACGAAGGATCGCCGGCGTCCGCTCGCGCGATCGTCGAGGCGGCGGCCGCCGCCGGCGCGGACGCCGTCAAGTTCCAGAAGTTCACGGCGGAGGAGCTGCTCGTGCGCAGCCATCCGCGGTACGGGCACTTCAAGCAGCTGGAGATGCCGGATGCGGCCTGGGCGGAGCTCGTGGACCTGGCCCTGGGGCTGGGGCTCTACGTGCTGGCGGACGTGTTCGGGCCGGACAGCGCCTCGCTCATGCACCGGCTGAACGTGGACGGCTACAAGATCCATTCCTCGGACACGATCAACCATGCGTTGATCCGGCAGGTGGCGCAGTACGGACGGCCGGTGTTCCTCAGTTGCGGGGGGGCGCGCCAGATCGAAGTGATGGACGCGGTTCAGGTCCTGCGCCGGACCGGCTGTGAGCAGATCGTGCTGCTGCACGGGTTCCAGAACTATCCCACCCGGCTGGAGGACACCCAGCTCAGGCGGGTACAGGCCCTGGCCGCGCAATTCGGCTGTCCCGTCGGCTATGCCGACCACGTGGCCGGCGAGTCCGAATGGGCCGTCATGCTTCCGCTGATGGCGGTGGCCGCTGGCGCCCGGGTGGTCGAGAAGCATGTGACGCTCGACCGGTCCCGCAAGGGCATCGATTACTATTCGTCGGCCGAGCCGCAGGAGCTGGCCCGGCTGGTTCGGCTGCTCCGGGACGCCGGCAAGGGCCTCGGCGGCACCTATGCCATGAGCGACGGCGAGCTGAAGTACCTGCACGAGGTCAAAAAGCTCATGCTGGCCGCCCGGGATCTCCCGGCGGGGACCCGCCTGGACGAATCGATGGTGACGTACAAGCGCGCCCCGTCCGACGTTCATCCCCTCAAGTATGCGGATGTGGCCGGCCGAACGCTTCAGGTGTCCCGGAAAGCCGATGAGCCTCTGTCGCTCGACCAGTTGGGGCTCAAGACCGTGGCCCTCATCGCCGTGCGCATGCATTCCACACGGCTTCCCAGGAAGGCGCTCTTGCCGCTGGCCGGCCGTCCGGCGATCGAACACCTCATCGCCCGCCTGAAGCTGGCCAAGACGCCGGCGTCGATCGTGCTCTGCACGTCCACCCATCCGGACGACGAGGTATTGGTGGAAGTCGCCGAGCGCTGCGGGATCAAGTGGTTCCGCGGGGCCGAAGACGACGTGATGCGGAGGTTTCTGGATGCGGCCGATCGGGAGGGAGCGGACGTGGTCGTCCGGGCGACGGGGGACGATGTTCTCCTGGATCCCGCCTACCTCGACCGGGCCGTGGCGTTCCACCTGTCGAAAAACGCCGACTATACGGCCTATCCCGGTCTTCCCAAGGGCATGGAGACCGAAATCCTGTCCGTCAGCATGCTGCGCGCGGCCCACGCCATGGCCGAGGATCCCTCGTTCAGCGAGTACATGACCTATTACCTGCGCCGCCCCGACGTATTCCGCGTGTCGGACATGCCGGTCGAGGAGGCCGATCGCCGGCCCTACCGGCTGACGCTGGATACACGGGAAGACTTCCGCCTCCTGCAGGAGATCTTCGAGCGCCTCCACCGTCCGGGAAAGGTGGCGGGGACGAGGGAGATCATCGAGTTTCTCGATGCGCACCCGGAATTGCGCGAGATCAATGCCGCCGTGCGGGGCAAGGCCGTGACCGTCAATTCCAACTTGAAGATGAGGGCGTAATGCCGAAGGTCACTGTCTACACCGTCGGACGCGATTATGGGCGCTATCTTCCCCAGGCGATCAAGAGCGTGCTGCACCAGACGATGCAGGATTGGGAATTGATCGTCATCAACGACGGCTCCACGGACAACACGCCCGACGTCCTCCGGCAGTTCGAGTCCGATCCCCGGATCAAGATCATCCACCAGCCGCCGCGCGGCCTTCCGCCGTCCTGCAATCTGGCCATCTCCCACGCGAAGGGTGACTACATCATCCGGCTTGACGCGGACGACTACTTCGACGAGAACGCGCTGCTGGTCCTGTCCGGCGTGCTCGACGCCCACCCGAAGGTCGGGCTGGTGTACCCCGACTATTTCCTGATCTCCAGCGACGGTGAAATCCTCGGACACGTGCGGAGGGAAAAGATCGCCGACGATCTGGGGCTCCTCGACCTGCCGGCCCACGGCGCCGGCACGATGATCCGCCGGCAGTGTTTCGAGGAGGTCGGCGGCTACGATGAGTCGGTGGATTGCCAGGACGGGTACGATCTGTGGGTCAAATTCATCGACCGCTACAAGGTCTACAACGTGAACCTGCCGCTCTTTTACTACCGGCGGCACCCGGTCAGCCTGAGCTCGAACCAGGAGCGGATCCTGCGGGCGCGGCGGGCCTTGAAGGCGCGCCACGTGCGGGCGCGGTACGGCGCCAAGCTGCCCTCCGTACTGGCTCTGGTACCGGTTCGCAACGAATCGCCTGTCGGGGCGGGGTGGGCGCTGCGGTCGCTGGGCAGCTCGCCGATCTTGCAGTACACGCTGGACCAGCTCAAGGGATGTCCATCGGTGACGAGGGCGGTGGTCGTGACCGAGAACGAGGCGGTCGGCGAGTATGCCAGGTCCCAGGGCGTGGAGACTCTCATCCGGCCGGCGACTCTGGCCCGCATGAATTCGCCGATCGAGCCGACCGTGCTCTTTGCGCTGGAAGAGCTGGCCCGCAAGGGATTTTCCCCGGACATCGTCTGCCTGCTCCATGCGAATTCGCCTCTGCGGCGCGCGCACCACATCGAGGAAGCCATCAATACGCTGCTGATTTTCAAGCCCGACAGCGTCATCTCCGTCTGCGAGAACACGCGGCATCAGTACCATCATCGTCTCAACGGACTCGAGCCGGTCTTTCACCGGCGGGAGCTCAGGTTCGAGCGGGATGCGCTCTATGAAGAAAACGGGGCGGTCTACGTCTCCTGGAGCAGGGCGGTGACGGCGCGATCCTTTGTCGGGGCCCGGGTCGGCCATATCATCATGACCCGGGAAACCAGCCTCAACCTCGATACCCCGTACGATGTGTGGCTGGCGGAGCAGTTGCTCACGCTGCGCGGAGGGGCCTTGGCCGAGGGGCTGGGCTTGTAGCGGCGCAGAAAGTTTCCGGTTCACCACCACTCAGGGAGCATGCATGGAATTCATCGCCGAGATCGGTCTCAACCATGACGGAAACTTCGATCTGGCCCGCGAGCTGATCCGGCAGGCAAAACTGGCCGGCGCGGACGTCGCCAAATTCCAGTTCGGATGGCGGTGCAAGCCCGACGAGATCAATTGCATCGACGCCGACCGTGCCGCCCAACTCAAGGCCTGGTGCGACTACGTCGGGATCGAGATGCTCGCCTCCATCATCACGGAAGAAGCCATGGATCTGGCTCACCACATCAACCTGTCCAGATACAAGATCGCGTCGCGGACCGTGATCGATAAGCCCGCGTTGTGCGAGCGCATTCTCGCCGAGGGAAAACCGACCTACGTCTCGCTCGGCATGTGGGACAAGAAGGGCTTTCCGTTCGGCGAACCAGACGGCAAGATTCTCCACTATATCTATTGCCGCTCGAAATACCCGACTGCGCCCGGCGACATGGCGGCCATGCCGGGGCGTTTCCATTCCCGCGGGTTCCACGGGTACAGCGATCACATGCTGGGTGTCGAAGGGTGCCTGCTCGCGATCGCGCGCGGGGCGCGCTACGTGGAGAAGCATTTCACCTTGAACAAGGCTTCGCAGGTCATCCGGGATCATGTGCTCAGCGCGACGCCCGCGGAATTTCGGCAACTGACCGAACTGGGAAGGCCCCTGTCTCAGCTCGTCGACCTGATGGAGCCGCCCTCCTAGTATCTCCATGACCTCTCGTCCCAAGATCAGATGACCCGCCAGCTTCTTTTCATTCTCAAACCCTACCGGCTGTCCCTTGCCGCGATCCTCGTGCTTCTGTCCGTCAGCGCGGCATTGGAGTCGGCTGGAATCAGCCTGTTCGTCCCGTTGTTTCTGGCCCTCGGCCAGGCGGGTGGCTCGCTCCCGGTCCAGGACCTGGGGGTTTTCACCTCCCTTGAACGGTACCTGCAGGCGCATTCCGTCCCGCGCCAGATCCAGATCATCGCGGCCGCGCTGGTGGCGACCGTGCTGGTCAAAAGCCTGTTCGGCTATGCCGGACGCCTGCTGGCCGTGCGTCTCGAGCATTCGGCAATCAGCGACCTGCGCAAGCAGGTCTTCGGGCGGTACATGGCTGCGGACTACCAGTTCTTCCTGGACCGGAGGCAGGGCCGGCTGGTCAACGATCTCTTCCAGGAGGGAGGAACCGCCGGTCAGGCTGTGTCCACCACGATCACGCTGCTGTCCAACGGGATCACCGCCGCGGCCCTTTACCTTCTTCTTCTGTTCCTCTCGTGGCAGGCGACGATGATCGCCACCGGCACCTTCCTTCTCCTGACTTTGGGATTCTACTGGGTGTCGATGGCGTCCGGCAGACTGGGGCGGACCCGGCAGGCCCTGGTCGGCGAATTCGTGTCGTTCGGCGCGGAAGCGGTGCTCGGCATCCGCCAGGTGAAGGTTTTCGGCGCGGAAGGGCGGCTCGCGGCCCGGTTTGCGGACCTGGCCGGGCGGGTCCGCCAGGCCAACCTTGACCTGCAGTCGCTGTCGCTGCTGGCCCAGCCCGTCGGGGAGGTGGTCGCAGTCCTTGTCCTCGCGGCGATGGTCATGACATTGAGCGCCGGCATCTTCCACGAGGCCAGCGCGCTGGTTCCCTTCCTGGTCACCTTTCTCGTCGTTCTGATTCGTCTCTTTCCGGTGATCGTCTCCTTGAACAGGGATTTCATCAGGCTCAAGGGCGACATGGCCTCCGTGCAAATCGTCACCGACCTGCTCGCCCCCAGCGAGACCGCAAAGACGCGGGATGGCGGCCGGCTCTTTACTGAGTTGCGTCAGGGCGTAGGCTTCGAGGGTGTGACGTTCCGCTATCCGGGCAAGCCGGAGCCTCCGGCGCTCCGGGACGTCGTGCTCACCTTCCCGGCGGGCAAGGTCACGGCGCTGGTCGGTCCGTCGGGCGCGGGGAAATCCACGGTCGTGGATTTGTTGATCCGGTTGTATGAGCCGAGCGAGGGCCGTATCATGGTGGACGGAACGGACCTGCGGGAATACAGCCTCGAGTCCTGGCGCAATGCCATCGGGTTCGTGAGCCAGGACACTTTTATTTTCAATGCCTCGATCCGGGAGAACATCGCCTTCGGAATGCCGGACGCGACGGAGGGGCAGATCGTCGAAGCGGCAAGGCAGGCCGATGCCCATGACTTCATCCAGGGCTTGCCGGAAGGCTATGCGACGGTTGTAGGAGACCGCGGGCTCAAGCTCTCGGGCGGCGAGCGGCAGCGCATCGCGATCGCCAGGGCCGTGCTACGAAATCCGATCATGCTCATCTTCGATGAAGCGACGAGTTCCCTGGACAACGAATCGGAGCAGCGTGTTCAGCAGGCGATCAACCGTCTGAGCAGGGACCGCACGGTCATCATGATCGCGCACCGGCTCTCCACCATCGTGGGGGCCGACAAGATCGCGGTGCTGGACCGTGGCCGGGTCGCCGAGGAGGGGACGCACGCCTCCCTCCTGGAGCGACGGGGCCTGTACTGGAAGCTGTACAGCCGCGAGTCGGCGGACGTGGATGCTTCGGATCCGGACCGCAAAGCTCTGCCGACAGGACCTCAACTGTAAAGGTGAGAAACCGCATGGATGACCTAAGCAAGTCGCGCGAGGCCCGAAAGGCGTCCCTGAAGGAACGGCTTCGAAGTCAGGAGCCGACGCTGGGATCGTGGATCACACTGGGCCATCCTGCCATTGCCGAGATCATGGCCCGATCTGGCTTCGACTGGCTGGCGGTGGATCTTGAGCACAGCGTGGTCACGCTTCGGGAGGCGGAGGAACTGATCCGCGTGATCGAGTTCTGCGGCGTCGCCCCGCTCGTTCGGCTGTCCGCCAACGACCCGATCCAGATCAAGCGGGTGATGGATGCGGGGGCTCACGGGGTGATTGTGCCGATGGTAAACAGCCGGCAGGAAGCCGAGCAGGCGGTCCAGGCTGTCCGCTATCCTCCGCTCGGCCGGCGCGGTGTCGGACTGGCGCGGGCGCAAGGCTATGGCACTCGATTCGACGAGTACAAGGAGTGGCTCGAGAAGGAAAGTCTGATCATCGTGCAGGTGGAGCACGTCAAAGCGGTGGCCAATCTCAGCGACATTCTGGGCGTGGAGGGAGTGGACGGGTTCCTGGTCGGGCCATACGACCTCTCCGGGTCGCTCGGCGTGCCGGGGCAACTCGATCACCCCTCGGTCGGGGAGGCCCTGCGGGAGGTCATGCGTGTGGCCGGCAAACAGCAGGCGGTGGCGGGCTATCATGTGGTGCAGCCGCAGCCGGAACTGGCTCTTGAAAAGCTCCGCGAAGGATATCGTTTCATTGGGTATGGCGTGGACTTCCTTTTTCTGGGAGAATCCTGCCGTCAAGGGGTGCGCACGATCCGAAGCGGCGCGGAACGGTCTTGAAGGACGCGCTCAAGGCGGCGACACCGGCCTGGCTGCTCGCAGCCTACCGCCGATCCCTGAAAGGGTTGCGAGCTGCGGCGAGAATCCTGCTCCCGAGGCGGACATGCCGGGTCCGGAATCTCGTCATCGAAATCGGTGTGTCTTCGGAAATCGAAGCCTTCCGAGCGGAGAGCTATGGCACCAAAGAGCCGGAGACGCTGGATTGGCTGGATGCCCAATTGCGAAACGGCGATGTGTTCGTGGACGTCGGCGCCAACATCGGACTTTATTCACTCTACGCGGCGAAACGCAACCCGCAATGCACCGTCTACGCCGTTGAGCCCGAATCCCAGAACTTTTCTCGTCTCTGCCGGAATATCGTTCTGAGCAAGGCCGGGAACGTCGTACCGTGCAACTTTGCGCTCTCCGATCGCGAGGCGTTCGATCTGTTGTACGTCGGGAGCCTTGAGCCGGGATCGGCTCTGCACTCCCTGGGGCGGCCGAGCGAATATCGTCGTTCTGACGAGCCGGTCCCTCTGCGGCAAGGAACCCTGTCCGTGACATTGGACGCGCTTGTGACCCGGTACGGAGTGCCGCAGCCCGCGCTGCTCAAAGTTGACGTGGACGGGATCGAGGAAAGGATTCTGGACGGCGCCGAGGCTGTGCTGGCCTCGCCTGTCCTGCGGGCGGTTCTCGTCGAAGTGACCATGAGGGACGGCTCGGCCGATGCGGACATGGAAAAACGGCTCGACCGGTTCGGGTTCCGGTTACTGCGGGCCAGCGACTGGATCGCCGCGCTGAACGGGTTGCGGTCCCACAACCTCATTTTTGGTCGCCGATGAAAGAAGCGGACATCCGAGACCGCAGCGCCTTCGCCCGGTATCTCGAACTGGTGCAACAGGACATCGCGACGTATTTCCCCGATCCCTCGCGCTTCCAGACGGTCGCCTGCCCGGCTTGCGATGGCTTGCAACATGCCCTCGAGTTTGTGAAGAGCGGATTTCCCTATGTCACCTGCGCCGCATGCGAGACGCTCTTTGTCAATCCCCGCCCTGCGTCCGAACTTTTAGCGGAGTTTTACCGCGCGGCTCCGTCGAGTCGGTACTGGATCGATGGGTTTTTCCGTCCTGTCGCGGAAAGCCGGCGGGAGAAAATCTTCCGGCCGCGGGCGCAGTACGTGGCCCGGCGACTCGGCCACTGCAAGAGCGGGACGGTCGCAGACGTGGGAGCCGGCTTTGCCCTTTTTCTGGAAGAATTGCACAACCTGTGGCCCGCGACCGCCCTGGTTTCTATCGAGCCATCGCCCGAAATGGCGGCGATCGGACGGGCGAAGGGTTTTGAAGTCGAAGAGCGCACCATCGAATCGCTCGACGGGCATGCCGGACGGTTTCGGTTGATGACCGCGTTCGAGCTGCTGGAGCATCTGCATGAGCCGCGCCTCTTTCTGAAGAAAGCCTTTGACTTGCTGTGTCCGGGCGGGTATCTGCTGGCTACGACGCTCAGCGGCCGGGGATTCGATGTTCAGATCCTCTGGGAACGGTCGAACAGCGTGTCCCCGCCCCATCACCTGAACTTCTTTACCCCGGAGTCGCTGGCTCAGCTTGTCACGCGGACCGGTTTTGTCGTTGAAGAGATCTGCACGCCGGGTGAACTGGACTGGGATATCGTCGAAGGCGCGGTATTGAAGGATGGCATGAACGTCGATCGGTTCTGGAGGGGGCTGGCCCGGTCCGGGGATGCGGCCTGCAAACGGGATTTGCAACAGTGGCTCTCCCGCCACAAGTTGAGTTCGCACATGCGGATTCTGGCGAGGAAACCCTAGATGCCCGGCGTGGTGTGCATCATTCCGGCTCGGATGGCGTCCTCACGTTTTCCCGGCAAGCCGCTGGCGCCGATCATGGGGCTGCCCATGATCGAGCACGTGCGCCGGCGTGTGGCCCTGTGCGACTGGCTCGACGCCGTTGTCGTGGCGACCTGCGACGAGGAGATTCGGCGGGTCGTAGAAGAGGCCGGCGGGCGGGTAATCATGACCGCGGACACGCATGAACGGTGCACGGACCGGATTGCCGAAGCCGCGTCCGGCTTGAAGGCCGATATCGTCGTCAACGTTCAGGGGGACGAGCCGCTGGTTCTTCCCCGGATGATCGAAGAAGTCACTGCGCCGTTGCTTAAGGACCCGGCGCTTCCGGCCGCAAACCTGGCGACGGAAATCGAGGGGCCGGAGGAGTTTGCGGATCCGAACGCCCCCAAACTGGTCGCCAACCTGGCCGGCGACATTCTCTACGTGTCCCGGGAGTCGATTCCATCGAGAAAGAAGGCGGGCACGGATGTCTACCGCAAGCTGAAGCAGCTCGGCATCATTGCGTTTCGCAGCGACTTTCTGCAATCTTTCTCAAAACTGGCGGCCACTCCGCTCGAACAGATCGAGTCCGTGGATATGCTGCGGGCCGTCGAGCATGGGTACCGCGTCCGAGTGGTGGTGACGAAGGGGCGGATGATCGGGGTCGATCGGCCCGAGGATGTGGCCCGGGTCGAGCAAGCGCTGGCGACCGATCCGCTCGTGGCACGGTACCTAAGGTTGGCTTGATGAAACGGGAGCCACTCAGGGTCGGGATTGCCGGTTACGGGGTCGTGGGAAAGCGGAGACGTTTCTTTATCGACCAGCATCCGAGCCTCAAGACGGTCGCGGTCTGCGATCAGACCTTCGGCATGACGTCCACCTTGCCGGACGGTGTGCGGTGCTATGCCCGGTATGAGCAGCTCCTGGAGGAGCCGCTCGATGCCCTCTTCGTCAGCTTGCCGAACTATCTGGCTCCGGAAGTGACGATCGCGGGTTTGCAGCGGGGGCTGCACGTTTTTTGCGAGAAGCCGCCGGGCCGGGACGTCGCCGATGTCATGCGCGTCAGGGAGGCTGAAAAACAGCATCCGGGCGTGCTGTTGAAGTACGGCTTCAACCACCGGTATCACGACTCGGTCCGGCAGGCGTTGCAGATCGTCCGGTCGGGAGAACTCGGAGAGGTGATCAATCTCCGAGGGGTGTACGGGAAGAGCAAGATCATTCCGTTTTCCGGCGGGTGGCGGGCTGAGCGAAAGTATGCCGGGGGCGGGATCCTGCTCGACCAGGGCATCCACATGGTGGATCTCCTGCGCCTGTTCTGCGGCGAGTTCGTCGAAGTCCAGAGCTTCGTGTCCAACGGGTACTGGCGTCACGATGTCGAGGACAACGCCTACGCCCTGATGCGGGACGCGCGCGGCCGCATCGCCTTTCTGCACTCGAGCGCCACGCAGTGGCAGCATCGGTTTGCCCTGGACATCACGCTGACGGAGGGCTACCTCGAACTCCGCGGTATCCTGTCCGGAACCAAGAGCTACGGAGAGGAGAAGCTCGTCGTCGGCCGGCGCGACGAGTCCCATGCCGGCACCACAAGGGAAGAAGTCGTCAACTACCTGGAGGATAATTCCTGGCGTGACGAGATCCATGAGTTTGCTGATGCCGTGTGCAATGGCGGACGCATCACCTCCGGCACCAGTGTGGAGGCGCTTGAAACGATGAAGCTGGTTTGCCGGATCTACTGGGCGGATCCCGAATGGCGAAACGCCCACGACCTGCCCTGTCCTGATTAACCCATTTGAAGAGGAACGACGTATGCAGACCCTCGAGATAATCCTGAAAGAATCTTCCGACCCCGCTCAATTTGCCCGTGCTTATCTGGACTACCTGTCTGGGTTGCTGCGGCGGCTGGACTCCCAATCCATCGCGGCTTTCATCGGGGAACTGGAGTCGGCTCGGTTAAAGGGCAATACGGTGTTTGTGGTTGGCAACGGCGGGTCCGCGGCAACGGCCTCGCACATGGCCAATGATTTCTCGGTCGGGGCGCACCCCCGCGACGGGTCCCCGCCCTTCCGTGTCCTTGCACTCACCGACAACGTGGCGGCCATGACCGCCATCGGCAACGACGCCGGGTACGAAAACCTCTTCGTGTACCAGCTCCGTGTTCATTATCGGCCCGGCGACAGACTGATCGCGATCTCGGCAAGTGGCAACTCGCCCAATATCGCAGAGGCAGCCCGGTGGGTGAAGAAGCAGGGAGGCCGGGTTATCGGGCTTGTCGGATTCGACGGGGGAGAGCTCAAGCGGCTGTCTGACCTGCTGATCCACGTGGAGACACCCAAAGGCGAATACGGACCGGTCGAGGACATTCACATGATTATGGATCATCTCGTTTATGCATGGTTGAAGGCGAAGGCTGGCTTTTCGAAGGAGTAGGACGAGGATCGGGGAAGAGAGAAAGACTCAACGGCGACCATGAACCTTAAGGAGTCAAAATTCTTCAGTGCAAGAGAATTGGAATCGCCCGATTGCAGCGGCATTCCGGCCTCTTATCTCGTGAAAGCGCTCTTGCTTAAATTTCGCAGGAGACTCATCGGCCGTTGGGCGGATCGAGGCTCGCGGTTTGTCTGGACACTGAATGCGGTCAGCGATGCCTATGGGCCTGTCGATAACGTCAGAAATTACCTTGAGCGGCGCACGATCCGGACGATATTGGCCAACCTGCCCCGCACGCGTCCGCTGCGGCATGCCTGTGAGGTCGGGTGCGGCTATGGGCGTCTGACCATGGTGTTATCGGAATTCGCAGAACACGTAAAAGGCTTTGAACGCGAGCCCCACCTGGTTGAAATCGGAAGACGCCTTCTCCCCCACGTGACGTTTGAACGCGTGGATGCGCTGACGTCGATCACTGACAAGACGTCCTACGATTTCGCCATGACGTGCACCGTCCTTCAGCATCTGACGGATGCGGAGGCACATGAAACCTGCGCGGTTCTGAAACGACTGGCCCCCAAAGGGTATGTGCTGCTCATCGAAAAGACCGCAGAGATCGGGACGACGGCCAACGCGGAGGACGGATCGCAGTTCCTCAGCCGGGCGAGGTCCGTTGAGACCTACCAAAAGATGATGGACCCGTTCAGGCTGGTTCTGGTCCGGGACAGGGTCGTCGAGCCGACCTATTTCAATCCGACTCCCGGGAAGTGCATGCTTTTCGAGAGCCCCGGACGCGTCGGTGAGCCGGCATGACGAAGGCCTCCAAGCGAGTCCTGGTTGCGCCTTCATCTTTCTGTGATGTCGATCGACTTCCGATGAGTCGTCTGGAGGCGGAGGGGTGGGAGGTGATCAGGAATCCCTATGGCAGGAAGTTGGCCAAGGAAGAGCTGAGAGCGCTGCTGCCGGGGGTCACCGGGATCATTGCGGGCCTCGAGCCCTTGACCCGCGACGTCCTGGAGAAGTCACAGCTCAAGGTTATTTCCCGCTGCGGCGCGGGCCTGTCGAATGTAGATCTCGAGGCGGCTAGCGCCATGGGAATCATAGTCCGGAGCACACCGGATGCCCCGACCGTTTCGGTCGCTGAGCTCACCGTGGGCGTTCTGATTGCGCTCATGCGGAAAATCCAGCAAATGGATCGAGACATGCACGAGGGGCGGTGGAACAAGCAAATCGGCATGCAGCTTGAGGGAAAGACCGTGATCATCGTTGGTCTGGGGAGAATCGGCAGGAAGGTGGCCAGCCTGTTGCGGCCTTTCGGCGTGAAGCTGCTGGCTGTTGACCCTGCCGTTGATGGAGCGGAGGAGGGCACCCAACTTCTACCGCTGCACGAAGCGCTTCCGCAGGCTGATATCATCTGTCTTCACGCAGGCGGTGAAGATGAAATTCTTGGGACAAAAGAGTTCTCGCTGATGAAGCACGGAGTGTTTCTGCTCAATGCGGGGCGCGGAGGGCTTGTGGACGAATCGGCCCTTTGTGAAGCGATGCGGTGCGGGAGGGTGGCCGGAGCCTGGATTGATACATTTTCGCGGGAGCCCTATGAAGGTCCGCTCGTCTCGTTCGAGCGAGCCATGCTGACGCCGCATATCGGCTCATTGACTGTGGAGTGTCGGCGGCGCATGGAGTTGGAGTCCGTCGACAATCTTCTTGACGCGTTCGCCGAGATTGCAAGTCGAAGCTGATCTCCTTGCGTTTAACATCGGCTCTTGGCAAGGAAACCGCGCGGTGTGCCGGATATCCCCTTTGCCATCGGGAGAGGAGTGAGATGCGGGTGCCGGGGTTCTTCTCGCGGGTCCGTCGTATTCTCCTGTTAGGCCAACGCCGGCAGCGGTTGAAGTTTGCGCTGAACGTCTGGCTGCAGGATCCCAGTCTGTATCCTCTGGAGACTTACCCCCGATTCGATGTCAGGTTGTGTGTGCGAACGTTTCTTCGCAACCTGACGGTGATGCATTCGTATGTCAAGACGCATGGATCCCGGTCCTTGACCTATCTGCAACCATTTAACGGCTTCGGAGTCAGAAGGATGTCCCTCAGGGATAGGGCTTCTGTGGAGCATCTCCGTCGGCGTATCACGGTTGATGGGCTCAACGAGTGGGACGCCATGCGTGAGTTCTACAGCCAGGCCGCCGTGGATTTCCGGCGGCTTGGATCCGACGAATTCCATGACTTGACGGATGTGTTCGATCATTACCCCGAGGGAACCGTTATCTATATTGATCAGGTTCATTGCTCGGACAAGGGTTATGACTTAATGGCACAGCGTATGGCTAAAGATATCTTGAAGCAAGAGGGGCGTGTGGCGGGGTGTGGTTCGGAAAGGCCAGCGCTGTTCTCAGAGCCGGCGCAGGCTAAAGTGCCGCGTGAGGCCAGATGACTTTCGCATGGGGACTGCTCATAGCCGCCCTGTTCCTTGTTCTCATGCTGGAGTCGTGGGTGCGTTTTCGCCGGCTGCGCCTCGCACCGCTTCGGCTAAGATTGTGGCATGCCTGCTTTTTGTTGAGTCGAGAGGCTGTCGAAGCGATCACCGAAATTCATCAACGGGTTGAACGGGCTGGCGGACGGTCGTTTGATGATCTGTTTGAGCTGTATGCCTCGGCGTCCGGGAAATCCAAGGCCGAGATCGAGGCCTTGTTCGGGTTTCAAATGTCCTGGTGGAAACTCACGACGTCAAGACTGGTGCTTCAAAACATTCTCCAGTGGCACATGGGGCTTGTTCCCAAGCCGGACCAGCGGTTGAGGACTGTATCGATCGCAAGCGATGGTACGCGCGCCACGGACTCCGGACTCGCCTGCGAGACGGCGGAAAACGGTCTCAAGCGTGTCGTATTGACAGGCGGGTCGGTCGCCTACGGTTATGGCGCGACGAGAGACGCCCACACCGTTGCCAGCAGGCTTGAATATTATCTTAATTCGGCTGATCCGAACGGGGGGCGCCGGTGGCAGGTGGTGAACTACGCATTCCCCGCCGGGAATTCATTCCAGGAGCTCATTTCTGTCCTCCAGAAGGTTGATTTTACCAATCAGCCTCCTGCCTACGTCGTGTCGTTGACTGGGTGCAATGATGTGGACCAACAGTTCTCTTCTGCAAGGCCAAATATTTCGGCCTTGTCGCAGGGATATACGAATGCTCTCCAGAGTGTGGGGCCGATGGGCCTAATTCTACGAAGAAGTTTGCGCAGGCATCTTCTGTGTGTGGGCGCACTTAGACGCTTCGTTGCGGCTTACGAGCAATGGTCCGGGGACCACGGTCAAGGAGGCCGGCAGGCCGGTGCGGAGAAGGGCAAGCCGTTTGACGAGATCGATAACCCCAATATTTATCCTCTCTGGTGATTGTGAGCAATTCTGGCCACTGTGTCCGATGTCGAAGGACGGCGATATGCTGGATCGGCTCGAGGGAGGTGCAATCTGGTGTGGATGAGACCTCCTGCCTGGCGATAAGAGACTTGCGCTGAACAGACACTGCGCCCAGTTCGCCTCAGAGGATGAGCGGGTGGTCGTCAAGGAGATAGACGATGGCGAATCTTAGGGATTTCGGATACAGGGTCGTGTGCATTGAGGTCACAAACCGCTGCAACATGGCCTGCTCGTTTTGCCCCTTACCTATCCGAGATTCTCCACTGCAAGATATTCCCAAGGACGGGGTGTTTAGGATATTGGAGTCCATAGCGGCCATTGATGGCATTGATTGGGTCGCGTTCCATCAATACGGCGAGCCCTTGCTCTATCCGGGTATCTGGGACTGCATTGATCGGTGCAAGGATCTGGGACTCCGGACCCAGTTAGTCACCAACGGCCTCTTACTGACGGAACGGAACGTCGCGTTGCTGCTCGAACACCAGCCTGATATTTTGCGCATTTCCGTTCAAACCCTGAATCCGGCCCACCATGCTGCGACCCGCGGGGTCGATGTTGAATTCGACGTGTATATTCAGCGAGTGGCGGCCTGCTTGGGGCGGCTTCTAGACACCGAGCATCGGATTGCAGAGGTTAGAACAGACGTTGCGGTGAACGATGAGCGGCATTACGGCGTACGTGGGAAGCTGCATCTCATTGCGCAAGCTGTCGGGGCAGCCGAACGCGGAGATCCCACCATTTATGATACGACGCCGAAGGCGTCGCGTCCTCACCTGATCCGTTTCCTCAATCTCATTCAGGAACACTCCCGTTCGTTCCGTGTATCGCTGGATCATCTTGACGAATGCATAGACCGCTATTATTCAAATGCCGGGTTGTCTGAGGGCTGGTGGACTGCGTACGTTTTGAAGGGGAACAATAAAATAGCTTACAAGCAGTTTATCAATGGCCGCCGGATATTGAGCAATCATCCGGTCGAGCGATCGTCGTGCGATACGGACATCGTCGGGATCCTCGCGGATGGGACTGTGACGTGCTGCTGTCTGGATTACAAGGGGTTCACCGGCTTGGGCAATATCTTTTCGGATGATCTGCTATCGATCCTGCAGCGTAATAAGTCCATCATCGACGGTCTGCACGGGGGAGGCCAATTGCATTTCGAGGCTTGCAAGAAATGTCATGGGACTCCGACCAAGGCGGGCGCAGCAATAAAGAGCGCTGCCAATTTTTTCAGATATCGCTGGTAGGCTTCAGTTAAGGATATGCGCGATCAGGCGCAGCTCCGTCCGACAGCGTTGATCAATGCTCGGCCCCGTGCCTCATCGATCCGCTCGTCAACCTCCAGTAAAAATCGTCCGGTCTCACAGGAAAGCGTCTAAGCCGTGCAAATAGAACATGGATGCTCCGGGGGAGGGGATCTGCTCTGCCGAGACGAGGAGCTGTATGCCTGGCTGCGTCTTGCGGAGGATGCTGCGCGGAGCGGCGGCGAATATCTGGCCAAAACAGCCCTGACCGGCGCACGCGTGACAGCCGAGTCCGGTCGAGACGTCAAGCTTGAAGCGGATCATCTATCTGAGGCGCACATCCTGGAAGTGCTGCATCGGAAGTCTAACTTCCGGATTCACTCCGAAGAACGGGGCATGGTTAGGGGGCAGGGCGACGACGACCTGTGCTGGATTGTGGATCCGCTTGACGGCAGCTTCAACTATTTGCGAGGGATTCCTTCGTGTTGCGTCTCAGTGGGTCTGTGGAGGAAGAATGAGCCGTTGCTCGGTGCGATCTATGATTTTAAGAGAGAGGAATTGTTTGCCGGAATTGTCGGTGTTGGCGCTTGGCTGAACAAAGCTCCCATCCATGTGGGCTCTGTGACGGAGCCTGGGCGCGCGGTGCTGTGTACCGGCTTTCCGGTCGAGATGGATTTCTCAACTGACGCCCTCTCCCGGTTTGTCAATCTGATCCGTGCCTACAAGAAGATCAGAATGCTTGGATCCGCCGCCTTGTCTCTCGCCTATGTGGCGGCCGGCCGGGCGGATGTGTATTACGAACAAGACATCAAGCTGTGGGATGTGGCGGCTGGCGCGGCTATTGTAGTGGCGGCCGGCGGTCGCATCCTACGGAGCGAGTCCGACAAGAAAGATGCCGTCACGTTATACGCCGGCCCGCCCAGCATGCCGGCGCTCTGTCCATAGAAGCGAAAAAACCCAATCCCGGATTGACCTTCCCCCTGCTTGTCACGCCTCGCATGCCAACACTCTGGGTGATCTGGAAAAGGCCTGAGATCCTTCCCGGAAGCGACGGGACGATCCTGAGCTTTTTGCCGCCATCCGTTGAAGCCGAGTTGGAGCAAACCCGTCCGGGATCGCTTATCCGGGGGCGGGAAGCGTCGCTCAAGGTTCGCGAGCGCGCAAGGAAACTTTATGTACGGCTCGTGGCGCGGATCGGGACCGCGCGCGATGCGGAAGGCCGCACGCTGCGGTCCAGGCTGGCTGTGGCGGGCCAGGCCAGCCGCTGGTGGTACCATCTGACCCCCTTCAAGGATTGCGAGGCCGACCCGGCCTTTCAGTGGATCATCGCGATCCTGACCATCGAAGAGGTCGCCCGCGCCCAGGGAACGAAGCATCTGGTCCTCGTCTCCGCGCCGTTCGAAGTCGCGGAGGTGTTGAGGACAGGGTTTGCCGTCGAGGAGCAATCGCCCGGCCGTTCGCGCGGCGCATGGCGCCTCTGGCTGGCGGGTGCTGTGTCCCGCCTCAAGTACGGCATCAAGGCCTTTCTGGAGTTCCGGGCCTTGCGAGCGTTCCGCGGAGGCCGGCCTGACCAGCGTTTCGATGTGGTCCTGAGCGGATTCTGGGATTGGAGCGTCGGCTGGGATGATTCGACGCAATCGCTTGCGGACCGCTACTTCAAGGCGCTTCCCGCCGCCCTGCGTGCGCAAGGGACGGCGTCCGTCGGATGGGTGACGTGGTTTGACCCATGGACGGCGCAGGATGGGAAGAAGCGACGGCTCGACGACTCTCTAGCGCCGGCTGCGAACCGGCTGGATCTGGTCATCCTGCAAACGTTTCTTCGGGCCGGCGATATTGTCTTTGCGCTCGTGAATGTGCGAGCGCTCATGACCTACCTTGATATGCGTTGCCTGCCGGATTTCCGGCAGGTCTTTCATGAAGGCGGCCTGGATTATTATCCCCTCTTTGCGGATTCCCTTTTGAGCGGATTCCTCGGTTCCGGCATTCCGCATTGCGAACTCGTGGCCACCGCCACGGAACGAGCTTGCCGGCGCCTGCGTCCGCGACTCACCGTGAGCTTTCTGGAACACTTTCCTTACGCGCGCGCCCATTATGAAGGGGTGAAGCGGGCGGCAACCGGCACGGTCAACTACGCCATGCAGCATGCCAGTTACAACCATGAAAAGACCTTTCTCTTCCTTGATCCGGAGCTGGAGTTTCACGGAAGGCCTGACGGTTGCGAAGTTCCGAAGCCTGACTACGTCTTTGCCATGGGTACGCTTGGACGGGATCTGTTTCTGGACTGCGGGTATCCGCCGGAGCGGGTCCTCCTCACCGGGTCTGCCCGGTACGATCACGTGTCGGCACCGGCTATGGGCGCTCCGTTGAGCAGGCTGCACAAAAAAGGGGGAATGCGGGTGCTGATCGTCGCAGCACACCATGCGGACCTGGATTTCGAGATGCTGGATGCCGTCTGTTCCGCCTCACGGGAGCTCGACGGGGTGCATCTGTTTCTCAAAGCCCATCCATTCCGGCGGCTGGCGGAACAGCCTGAGTTTGCGCCCTACAAGCCGGTCGTCCGGATGGCGGAGGGCACCCTGGAAGAGGAGCTGGCGCAGGCGGACCTGATTCTCTTTACCTATTCGACGGTGGCCGAGGAGGCGTTCATCCGCGGGAATGCAGTCTGGCAGTGGTGCTCCTTCGATTTCAACGGTTCGGCGCTGGGCGAGGCCTTGCCGATTCCCAGGTTCTTCTCGGTCTCCAGCTTGCGCCAGGCCTTGCTGGAATTCCGCGCTGATCCGGGCAAATTCCTTCCAACGTCGGCGGAGCGGCACATCGCGCTGGAGCGTCTGTTTTATAAAGGCGACGGCCGTGCTGCGGACCGCATCGCCTCGGTGCTGACCCAGGCCGCCAGTCGCGATGAAGCCCTGGCGCTGCCGGCCTGTGGACGGTAGGTTGGCGCGTCCCCTCGCGCCGTCGCTTATGCCCAAATACATCCCCAGCCAGCCCGTCGTCAGCCTGCGCTCGCTGATCGGCTCGAGGCGATTGTCGTTTCCGCATTACGGCATTTTCTCCTGTGCGCGCTATGGACTCCTCTCCTATTTGGACTATGTAAGTCAGACACGCCCTGGCGCCCCCCGTCGCGTGCTCCTCCCGGATTACATGTGCCGGGATGTCGGTCACGCGCTGAAGCAGCATGGATACGAACCCCGGTACTACCCGCTCGGAGCCGACTTCGAGGTCTCGATGCAAGCTCTTGAGGAGCTTGAAACTCAAACAGGACGTTGCCAAGCCATCGTGCTGGGGCATTTCTATGGACGCCTCAGCCGCAACAGACAGACAGTCGCGAGGTGGTGCCGTGAAAAAGATCTTCCCTTGATTGAAGATTGCGTGCACCTGCCCTTCCCTCACCACGCCGCCTTTGAGGAGGATCGGGTGGCTGCCAAGCTCTACTCCCTACGAAAAGTCTACCCGGTCCCTCATGGCGGGGTGCTGGTCGTCGGAGACGGCCGCGACGCATTCGCGGATTTCCTCAGCCGGCGGGTTGGCGCCGTGGCGACGGGGAATGCGACGGAAATGCTGGACTGGATGGTCCGGCAGGTCGCCAAGAAGGCGCTGCTCCTGATGAAAATGAGCTACGCCCCTCCGCGCCGCGACGGCGGAGATGAGTTGCCGCCTTTCAATTATGCCTGGCGTTTCCTCCGCCGGTTGCTTCCTGGCGACAGTGGCGACGTCGCGACCAAGCGCAGAAGAGAGAACTATGCCCTGTACATGCAGCATCGAGACATTCTCGCTCAATGGGGGGACGTATTGGCCCTGGACGCCGAGCGGGACGTTCCCTACATGTTCGTGATGTTTCTCAAGGAGCATTACGATGCGGGAAAAGCCGCAAGCCGACTGGAAGCGCTTGGCATCCCCGCGGGAACGGGTCTCGCGCTTGATCCGTCGGTGCTCGCCGGTTTGCCGCGATCCCATCCCTATCAGCGCATCCTGACGCTCCCGGTGCACCAGGACATTGACGCCGAGCACATCGCCCACATCATGACCGTGCTGGGGAACCCGGCCATTCGCGCCGAGGTGCAAGCCTCCCACCCCGGCCAGGCTTCGGCCGTCTGTGCTCAGGCGATTGCGTGAAGGGATCGAGGGCCTGACCCGGCATGGACCAGGAATGGCTCAACGTTCGGAAGCGGTGCCGCCAACCGCTCTTCGTGGCGGCCCTGCTGTCGTTCTGGGCTAGGCAGGCAGGTGTGAAATTGTTTGCAAAGGCGGCTCCCCATGCCTGGCGATATCCGCCGAGCGTCAAGGCGGCCTTCAAGAGGGTGGCCTCGGACCCGGATCTCGACCGCCAGACTCTTGCCTCCGTGTCCCCCGGATCTTCTGCAAGCGGCCTCGGATCCTACGACCTCGACCTTGCGGTCGGCGCGCTGGCCTGCTGCGGCACGCCGGATTGGAGCAGCCGGTTCGAGGATCCGGAGCAACTCGTGTCTTTGCACCGCTGGAACTGGCTTTTGACGAGGCTGACCACCGGATCTTTTCCGGGCATTCGTGACTGGGGCGTGACCTTGATGCTGGATTGGAGCCGGACGATGGGGGAGCCGAAGAGGGGCCTCCCATGGGAGACCTATACGACAGGGGAAAGGATCTGCAATGCCATCCTGTTCCTGGCCTGCTCCGATGGCGGTCCCCCCGGCTTGCCGGTTGTCCCCGGCGAGCTGGGAAAGGCGCTGCTGGACATGGCCTGTCATGTGTCGGCCAGGCTGGAGTACGGTCGGCCGGGTTTCGCGTGGAACCATGTCCTGAACAACGCCCGCGCCCTGTATTTCGCCGGACAGACGCTTGCCGCTCCCTCCTGCAGCCGGCTGGCCTTGGCCATTCTGCGACACGACCTGCCGGCCATCGTGAACTCGGAGGGATTTCTGCGGGAGGGGTCCGCCCATTATCACTTTCTGGTGACCCGCTGGCTTCTCGAAGTGATCTGGCTGGCGCGGTTGACCGGTGATCGGGAGTGTCTCAGCCTGCTCGAGCCCGTGGCCGCCTCGATGGTGCAGCGGTCTTGGACCTTCTTGGTCTTCGACCAGGACGGTGGCGAGTGGACCATCCCGCTGATCGGCGACGTCTCGCCCGATTTTTCCTGGACCTGGCTGGCGGGCCTGCCGTGGTCTGGTTTGGCGCAAAGCCTCTACGCTCCGCCACAGCTTCCGAGCGCGCCCCGCCAGGCGGGATGGGGCCGTCTCTTCGGTCAGGAGCGTTCCGGCGAGGGAGGTGAGAGAGTGGCGGAGAGCGCCGAGCCTCGGATTGAGGCCTTTCCGTTGAGCGGATGGTACCGCCTCGATCTGGGCCGGCTTACCCTCTTCTGGCACGTGGAGCCGGCCGGCGCGCCGTCGTTTGTCTCGCATGGACATTGCGATACGGGTTCCTTTGCCCTGTATTGGGATGGCTCGGCGATCCTCACGGATCCCGGACGGTTCAATTACAGAGAGGACGATGCTCTTGGACTGTACGGGGTGTCCGCACGGGCCCACAACAATGTGATCCTCGACGGGCTCGAACCTTTTGTCTACAAGAATCCCAACCGGTTGCCGCCGTTCTACCGTTGCGGACAGGTTCAGGTTCAATGGAAAACCGAAGACCCGGGTCTCAGTCTCTGGATCGAACATGCCGGTTTTCACCGTCTGGCCGGAGATGCCGTCTCCTTCCGACGAACGTTCACGGTGCGGTGCAACGAACTGATCATTGAAGACCGGCTGGACGGGCGGTGTTGGCATACCATCGAGACCTTCTTTCAATGGTCACCCGACGTGCAGGTGACGAAGGAGGGTGAGGGAGGGGGCCGATTTGCAGTCCGCAACCGGAGCGGGGGCTTTGCCGGAGCATTCTGGTCGGAGCCGAACGGTGCGCCGGCGGAGGAGGATTCCCGTTGGAGGCACGTACGAGGTGAGGCGTCACCGTCACCCGGTGGATGGTATTTCCCAGGGTATGGCGCCCGGACTGAAGCGCCCACGCTCATTCACGAAAGCCGACCCCGTCTGCCCTGCGTGCAGCGATTTGTCTTGAAGTGGGCGGCACCGGCTCATTGAATCATCCCGCCATCAGTCCGCCGGGACCTGCACCCGGCGCCCCTCCGGCGCCGACGATTTCGGTCATCTGTCCCACCTACAACTCGCGGCGATTTGTGATTGCCACGCTGGAAAGCGTCGTCGCCCAGACCATCCTCCCCTGTGAAATCGTCGTCTCGGACGACGGCTCGACGGACGGCACGCCAGACCTGGTCCAGGAGTTTCTGAGCCGGCATCCCCGTCTCCCGTCGCAGGTGATCCGGAACGCGCACCGGGGGCCGGGAGCGGCACGAAATGAGGGCATACGGCGCGCACGGGGAGAGTGGATCTCATTCTTAGACTCGGACGACGTCTGGCGTCCGAACAAGCTGGAGATGGTCATCCGGGCGATGGAGGCGCACCCCGGCGCCAACATGTTTTGCCACAATGAGAGACATCTTCGGAGCGATGGGTCCTTCCTGCTGCTGGATTATGGCGCCCGGTTCGACGCCGCGGTGCCGTTGCCCAAACAACTGTATTACAACAACATGTTTTCTCCCTCAGCGGTGACCTGCCGGCGAAGCCTGCTTTTTGAGGCCGGCCTTTTTGACGAGACCTTGATGGCATTCCAGGATTATGAGTTGTGGATCAGGATGTCGCCTTACACGCGGCCCTGTTTCATTCCGGACGTGCTGGGCGACTACTGCGACCGGTCGGGCAACATCACGTCGGGCAGTCATCGAAAACGGTGGCGGGCCGCCGTTCGCGTCGCCGCGCTCCACCGTCGCAAGGTGACCATGGCGGGATACGTCTATAAACTCCTTCGGTTGACGGCGTCTTTCGCCCTGCAGGCTCTCCGGCACCGCCTCCGCTAGGCGCGCGTATGGCGCGGACAATGACAATGCAGTGGTCCGAAATCATCAAGGGACGCAATGGAAGAATCGTGGAGGTGGGGCAGGACGGCATCGCAATGGAGCGCGGGTTCCGCGGCGTCGAGTCACAGGAATCGGAGCGGAGGTGGCGGGAGCGCCTTGCCTCGCCTTTCCTGGGCACCGCTGAAGAAGCCGTCCGGGAGGCAAATCGCTTCCATTCCCGGGGAGTCATGCAGCGCCGCGCGCGGGGGGTCCTGGGCCAGCTCGTCCGCTCATCCTCCAGTCCGGATCCGGTTCTCGTGGATCTGGGGTCGGGATTCGGCTGGCAGTGGGTGGGGCTGGCCAGGGAGTTTGGACAGATCAGGTTCGTCCTGGTGGATTTTGTCATGACCAATCTGCTGGTCAGCCGGATGCTGCTGCCCTTCCGTGAGTACCCAAACGTCCTCTGCCTGCATGCCGACATCGCCGATTTGCCGCTGGACGATCACCTTGCCGATGGCTGTTGGAGCGTGCAGGCTTTTCAGCATCTGCCCCCGGAGCGCCGCCTGTCCGGATTGGAGGAAGTGAAGCGTATCTTGAAGCCGGGCGCGCAATGCCACCTGACCTGGGTGCGCTCGGTGCCGGCGGCCAGGTTCATGCACCGCCTTTTCGGAAGGTCCTATCACCAGCACGGGATGGCGGTTTCCGGGATGCACTTCTACCGGTTCGATGAGAGGATAGAAGCCGAGCTGCGGGACACATTCCGCGACATCCGTCTGGCTTATTCCGAAACGCTCTTTCATCCCGATCTGCACGTGGCCGGCTCAGGGACTATCGTTAGCTTGCTTGACCGCTGGCTGGCTTCTTCCCGCCTGGCGCCTGTTCTCGCCCGTCAAATCGAGATCCAGGGGACAGCCTAGGGCTGAAACGGCGGACCCATGGCTTTCGAGATGACCATCCTGTCCGATGACGAGGCCACCCGCTGTTGGGACGATTGGGTGACCGGCTTCCGGACGCCGGCGTTTCTTCAGGGGCATCTCTGGGGAGAGTACAAGCGCGCGTTGGGCTGGCGTCCCGTCCGCTGCCTGTTCCGTTCCGGCGACACGGTCTGGGGGGGCGCGCAGTGTCTGATCAAGGAAATCCGAAGGCCGCGCGTCACTGTGATCTGGGTGCCCGGCGGGCCGCTTCTCCGGGAGCCAAGATGGCAGGAATTGCGAGAGGCGTTGGCGCGTCAATTCACAGGCAGCCGGCTTTACCTGCGCATTGATCCCATGCTGGTGACGCGTGCCGAGCAGGTGGCCCAGGAACTGACCGCTTCCGGCTGGAAACTGTCACCTGCACGGCTGAACAACGGCTGCACGATCCTCTTCTCGCTTGAGGAGGCTGAGGACAAGTGGCGCAGCCGGTTGACGGGCAACTGGCGTCACAATCTCGTGCGGGGAGAAGCTCGCGCGTCCACCGTCGAGCGCTGGGAAGGTCGGGACCCTGAAGCCCTGTTCGAGCTGTATCGAGCCATGGCGGAGTACAAAGGCTTTACGCTCAACATCAGCAAAGCCGAGCTTCGAGGCATGCTCAGTGCCTTTGGCCATCGCATGATCCTGGTGGTTTCACGGAACCGCGGCGGGCAGATCGTGGCGGCCCGCGCCGGCGGGTGGCTGGGTCCCTATGGATACGATTTGTTCGCCGCGACCTCCATGGAAGGCCGGAAGAGCTACGCCTCCTATGTCGTCCTGTGGAGACTGCTGCAGGAATTGAAGCAGCGCGGCGTCCTGATCTATGATCTCGGCGGCGTCGATCGGGACAACAATCCAGGGGTCTTCCATTTCAAGCATGGCATGGGAAATGCTGTGGTGCAGCGGCCGGGCGAATGGGAATGGAGCAATTCTCCGGCGCTTTCCTGGGGCGTAAATCAGTGGGTGCGGTTCCGTATGCGGACGATGATCTGATTCCAGTTGCCACCGGCCATCCAACATGGGGAAAGCCATTCGATGATCGGTTGCGCGATTTCCCGCGGAAACACTCTGCGGTTCATTGCGGGTGATTCGCGGCGTTCTGTGGCGGTGTCTTCGACAGTTGTGGTATGTCTTCCCATTCACGCCAACCTATGCGACCAAATTATTGCTGGTGACTCCCTCCGGTATTTGCCGCCGGCTAGAAGCTGCTTTATGCCCTCGTGCTGGGCTCGATGACTCCGGGCTTGTGGCCCGTGGCAAGCACGGGACGCTCGCCAGGCGAAGGAGCAGTCTGGATCTTCTCTCTGTGCCCATGCTGTTGGTTTGGGCCGCTCAGGGCATGTTCTCATTTTGCTTTCCGCGGATCGCATGAAGCATGAAAACGAGTACCCGCGCAACGACATGAGTCCCGCTCTTCAGAACATTGTTTGCATTTCGACCATTGACTGGGACTTTATCTGGCAAGGGCATCAGGAAATCATGTCCACGCTGGCCCGTCAGGGACACCGCGTGCTTTTTATCGAAAACACCGGCGTAAGAAACGTCACGTTCCAAGACCTGCCGCGGCTCAAGGCCCGCCTCTTGAATTGGAGGAAGGGCGTCAAGGGCATCCGGAAGGTCATGGACAATCTGTATGTCTACGCCCCTCTTGCATTGCCCTTTCCCTATTCCCGGCTGGCGTGCCTCATCAACAAACACCTGATGCGGTGGACCTTATTGCGCTGGACGAAGGCCATGCGTTTCGACAATCCGATCGTCTGGACGTGGTTGCCGACGGCTCTCGCTCAGGAATTGATTCGGGACCTCAACGCGCAGCTCGTGATCTACTACTGTGCCGACAACTTCGAGGCCACTGCCGCAGAAAGCCGGAGTATCAGGGAGCCTGAAAATGCGCTGCTCCGGAAGGCGGACCTAGTCTTTGCGCACTCCAAGGCGCTGTTTGACCGCTGCAAGCCCTTTACCGATCAGGTGCATCTCTTCCCCTATGGCTTCAATCGGGAGATCTTCCATCGCCCATGCGGCTCCCCACCGGTCGATCTGGTCGACATCAAGCGGCCTATCCTGGGCTTTGTGGGCGGGGTCCGTCAGATCGTGGATTTTGATCTCGTCGAAAAAGTGGCGCTGGCGCATCCCGACAAATCCCTCGTCTTCGTCGGGCCTTTGCAAACCGACGTGAGCCGGCTTGCACGGCTGCCGAACGTGCATTTTCTCGGGCAGAAGCGATACGAGGAGGTCCCTGCCTACATTAAGTATTTTGACCTCTGCCTCATCCCGTACATCCTCACTGATTTCACGCGCAGCATACATCCGGCGAAACTGGTCGATTACCTGGCGCTGGGCAAGTCGGTGGTGTCAACCAACCTGCCGGAGGTGGAGGAGTTCAACCGACATCATGACGGCATCGTGGCCGTCGCGGCGAGTCACGAATCGTTCCTGAGACAGATCGAGGAATGCCTTAGCCGCGACAACGAGGGCCTACGCGCGGAACGGATGCGGCAGGTGGATAAGGATGCGTGGGACCGGAAGATCGAGACCATGGAAGGCTTGATTCGGGGAAAACTCGAAGAAAAGGCCAAGGTGCGCGAGCAGGCCTGGCAGCAAACGTTCTCCAAGCTCTATTTGACGGCCCGGCGGAGGGCTTCCGCAGCGGCAGCCGCCTGCCTACTGGGCTATCTTTTGGTCTTCCAGACTTCGCTGGTATGGTGGCTGGCGAAACCGCTCCTGATCATGGAAGAGCCGGCCTCCGCTGATGTCGTTGCGGTCATGGCCGGAGGCATCGGCGAGTCCGGCGAGCCGAGCGAGTCCTATCAGGAAAAGGTTCGGCAGGCGGTTGATCTTTATCAGCGCGGATATGCCAAGCACCTCATCCTCTCATCAGGGGTCAATCGGGCGTTCAATGAGGCGCGGGTGATGCAGGCTTTAGCCGTTTCGCTGGGGGTTCCGGAGGAAGCCATCCTGGTTGACGAAGTTGGGGGCGGCAACTATCTTAGCTTTCTGACACTGCGGGAGATCATGCAAACTCACGGCTGGAAGCGCGCGTTACTCGTGACGTCGCTCTATAACGGCCGGCGCAGCCGGCTGGTTGCGCAAAAGAACTTCCCTGAAGCCGTCGTCAAGATCACGCCGTCCGTGGACAGCAATTTCTTCGGCGATCGGGACCAGGTCGCCCGGCGGCATGTCCGGGCGATTGCCCATGAATATCTGGCCCTTCTCTACTACCGCTGGAAGGGCTACATCTAGAAGCAGGTCGTGAACGCGAGTCCGGAGGATGAAGTGCTAGACCACACCCAAGAAACGACGTCGGCTCCAGCCGGGCCGGCGTATCGCAAGCTGGGCTGGAAGCTCGCCTTCCTCCCGCTGGTGTGGTGCGCTGCCTGGGTCGGGATCAACATGCATGTCTTCGGCGTCCGATTGGTCCACTTCAGCGGCCGCAATATGCTGTTCGGGCTCGAACTGGACTATGCGATGGGGCTGTTCTGGTGGTTTGTGATCGCGACGGCTCTGTTCGTCCTCTTCGACGGGCAACCCCGCCGCATGCTCATGACGGCCTGGCTGGTGAAATTTTTCGTGGTCCTGGTCGCCATGCTTGTCTATGAGCGCTTTTACGACCTTGACGCCTATACCTATTTCAACTCTGGCGCGACGGGACGATTCTGGATGTACCCGGGTCACGACTTCCGGCAAGACATGCTCCCGGCTCTGCGGCCGATTGAACAAACCGGTGATCTGGGGAGCTTCGTGACGCACGGAATCGGGACGGAGAACGGTGTCCGATTCATGGTGCTCATGGCTTCCATTACCGGCCCGTTTTACCATGCCATGAAGATCGGCTTTGCGTTCCTCGGTCTGCTGGGGGTCTGGTGGTTCTACCGCGCGGTCGAAGTGACGTTGGGCCGTCCGTACCCGCAGGCCTTCTACCTCCTGGCATTCTTTCCGTCGATTCTGTTCTGGTCCTCGATCCTCGGAAAGGACCCCTTGCAGCTCGTCTTTCTCGGGCTCTATGCCTATGGCGGAGCCATGTGGCTGGTTCAGGGCCGATTCGCCGCCCTCTGGTATGTGGGGTTGGGCCTGTTCGGATCCTATCTGTTTCGGCCTTGGACCGCGATCATGGGAGCGGCCGTGCTCGGCCTGGCGACACTCATGGGGCGATGCCGACCCTGGCAGGTCGGCCTCACGTTGTCCGCGGTGCTGGTGTCGCTGTTAATTGTCAGCCCCCAGGCCATGTTGTTTTCCATGGGGTTGACCGATATCTATGCTCCGGAAATGTTAGTGGAGGCCATGGGAACGAGAGCGCAAGCCGTGGCATCTGCGGGAGGCTCCCAAGCGGAGCTCCCGAAACCGGGGGAAGTCTCGATTCCGCTGATTATCTTTTCAGGCCTCTTCAGACCTCTGCCATTCGACATTACCAATGCGTTTACCGCGCTTGCCGCCGTCGAGAACAGCGTAATCCTGTGGCTGTGCCTTGTTGCCCTGATTCGTTTCCGGCTCGGCTACTTGCGAGACCCTCTCGTGATCTGGCTTCTGTCCATGACCCTGCTCTGGGCCCTGTTGTACGGTTTGATCGTCATGGCCAACTTCGGGTCTGGCGCTCGATACAAACTCCAAATCCTGCCGTTCTTCCTACTGGGGATCATTGCCTTGGTCCACAAGGAAGGCCGGGCATTTTTGGATTCCCGGCTACCCGTGAGGAGAACGGGGTGAGGCTCTCGGACAGAGTTGATCCCAAGGACTAATGGCCGGATGCAGAATGGGGCCTTCCTCTTTGTAAGGAAGTGATTAAAAAGGGAGATAGTGACAAGCTGGTAGACCTCTGCTATACTGCCGCCGTGGTGTTTCCACTCGACATTGCTCCTGATTTCAACGGGTTGTAAAATCCACCGAGACTTGACGCAAAAGGGGGCACAGCCTGGTGCGCCTGCTGATGAGTTGCCGGGGCGCTAATGTCCGTTCGCCTTCCTAGGGGGAACTGTGTGCTGCGTGGCCTCGCCCTGCGAGGCGCCATCGGGAGAAGCTTGGAATGGTCCTTCGTCCGCATGCGAACGAAGGCTCATTTTTACTGGCCCGGGTTGGAACAAGAGAGGGGTTGATGCTTCGGTTGAAACGCATGATCATCATCGTGCTCGTCCTTCAGTTGACGGCTGGGCCCTGGGTGTTGAATGCCGGATTGGCCCAGGTTGGCTCAGGTGGACGCAGTGCGACGCCATCGGGCGGGAAGGGTGGATCTGCTGCCGGGGCACGAGGCGGTGGGGCCGGAGGAGGAAGGCAAGGAGTGGTCTCCGTCACACCTGCAGAGGAGACGGTGCCAGGTGGGCAGGCTCTTTCCCAAGCCGTTGCACCGGACAAGTACCTCATGGGAGCCGGTGACGGCCTGGTCGTGAATCTCTGGGGCGCTTTCGATGACACCTATGACGTCAAAGTTTCGCCCGATGGCAAGGTCAATCTTCCTGGGATTGGAGAAATCAAAGTCGAAGGACTGACCCTGCTCCAGACTCAGGACTTGCTTGAAACCGAGGTGAAGCAGCGGCATCGAGGTGTCATGGTCGGTGTGAGCCTGACCTCTTTGCGAGTCTTTCAGGTTCTGGTGCTGGGCGAGGTCATGAATCCCGGTACCTATTTTGCGACCCCGGTCAAGAGGGTGTCGGATGTGATCGCCCAGACCGGAGGGGTGCTTGGCGCAGGCAGCCAGCGCCGCATCCAGGTGCGGAGGAAAGGGCAGGTTGTGGCCATAGCCGATCTTGTCGCGTTCCTCCGCCAGGGAAGCGAGCAAGAAAATCCCTTCCTGCAAGATGGGGATGTGGTGTTTGTTCCGCCCATGGAGGCGAATCGAGTGGCGGCCTACATTACGGAAGTCTCTACTGGGGCTGGCGGATTGCTGACGGAAAGCTCGGTTCCCTACCTCGTGGAGTTGAAGGACGGGGAGCGCCTGTCGGTCCTCCTGAGCTCGGTGGGTGGGCAAAATCCGTGGTGGGATCTGGAGGGGGTCTTGATCCAGCGGGAGACGAAGATTCCGGAAGGAACGATGCGGATCCCGATTGACCTCCGGCGGTATTGGAATGCAAGGGATGAAAGCCAGAACGTGGTGTTACAGGCAGGGGATCAGGTCTATATCCCCGCGCAGGTCCGGCGGGTCCATGTGGCTGGCGCGGTGAAGCAGGCCGGAGCATACAGCTATTTCCCAGGGCGACATGCTGAAGAGTATCTCAGCCGGGCCGGTGGGCCCTCGCTGACCGCGGATTTGGGACGATCATTCATCCAGCGGGCCGACGGTACCATGGAGCCGTATGTCGCCAATGTGGAGCTGAATAACGGGGATACGGTGGTGATCCTCGAAAAGATCTTTAAGACCTGGCAGGACTACTTTGCCTTGGTGGGAACCGTCACCGGGGTCATACTCAGCATGGTAGGGTTCTATGCCGCGTTCACCAATTTTGGACGGTAACGTGATCCAACGCCCCATTCCGGACGATAGCCTCACGATTCTCGGTTATTGGCGCATCATCTACCGCGCTAGACGGATGATTGTGGGTCTTGTTGTCTCGTCGGTCATGGTCGCCGGCCTTGTGAGCAAAGCGATGCCGAAGCTCTATGAAACCAAGACCACTCTCCTGACTGTCAAAGAGGAGACGCTGGGCGGCGGCATCTCGTTTGGAGGCGGGGGCGGGGGCGGGGGAAAGAGTGGTGGTGGGGGCAGCGGGGGTGGGAGCGGGAGTATTGCGGCGGATGTTCTGGGCAAGTCGGGCGCGGCGAGTCAGGCCGATGTCCTGAACGTCCTATTTCGATCCCGAGCGATGGCGATGGCAGTGGTTCAGCAACTGAACTTGATGAACTACTACGAAACGGACTCTCTACGCGGGGCGATGGGGGCCTTCCAGTCAGAAGCCTCGTTGCAACAAACTCCCAACAAGGCGTTTGAGATTGTGGTGTTGAGCAGGGACCCCAAGATGGCTGCCGAGATCGCCAACACGGCGGCGGCGAACCTCGATCGACTGAACAAGGAATATAACACCTCCTCGACCAAGCGGATGCGCATTTTTATCGAAGCCAGGCTCGCGGAGAAATCCAAGAAGCTCGATGAAGCGGAGAACATGCTTAAGGAATTTCGGAGGACGCAGCGGGTTCTGGGGGATGAGCAGACGTCGTCCGGGGCCCTGGCTGCGGCGGATCTTCACGGCCAGATCGTGGGGCTCCAGGTTGAGCTGGCCGGCTTGAGGGAGTTTGCCACTGCTGACCATCCACGCATCAATCAACTAGAGGCTCAGATCAAGGAACTACAAGGCCAACTCGATCGCATGGAGCAGGACCAGGTTCTCGGCATAGCGACAAAGAATAGAAAGCGGGCACCCTTGTCGAAGAAGTTTTACCCGGCATTCGAAGAAGCTCCTGCATTAGGGCTGAGTCTGCTCCGGCTGAACCGGCAGGTCAAAGTCGAAGAGGCCGTCTATGGCATGCTGGTCGGCATGCTCGAATCGGCCAGGATCACGGAAGCGAAGGACTTGCCAACCCTTCAGGTCATGGACTCTGCGCTTCCCCCGGATTTCCCCAGCAAGCCGACCCCCTTGAAGTATATGGGGTTGGCCGGGGTTTCGGCACTGGTCTTTGGAATTCTGTTGACGTTGTTCCTCGATCACCTCGACCGGCTGAGGGCCTACGAGGCTTTGAGGGATTCCCTGCCGGCGGGAGAAAGCGAGGCGGCGGTCATTGATCAGAATGGCAATGGCAGCTTGACCGATGTGTCCCCGGTTCCTTCAAAGGCAGTCGAGCGCATGCACGGTTGATTCTCTCCTCTCGATGTCCGTGCGCGAGCCGGACTTCGGCCCTGAGAGGCGCTTGCGTTGGGGGTGCTCCAGTGTGGAGGGCGAGCGAATGCAGGCGGGAAGGCGGTTTCAAGCTATTGCGCCTGGGCAGTCTCGGGACGTATCGTGGAGCGGGATTCCGTGCAACCAGTAAAGATCGTCCGGGTCCTAGGCCGGATGAACATCGGCGGTCCCGCCGTCCACGCGGTGCTCCTTACCCACGAGTTGAGCAACAAGGATTTCCAGTCGATCTTGGTCACCGGTACGATCGGACAATCAGAGGGGAACATGCTGTATCTGGCCAGTCGCCTCGGCGTTAATCCGGTGGTGATTCCTGAACTAGGCCGAGAGATTTCTCTGGCGGATGACCTGGTGGCCTTGTGGAAACTCTACCGCCTTCTCGCGAAGGAGCGTCCCGACATTGTGCATACCCATACCGCCAAGGCCGGGACGCTGGGGCGCATTGCCGCCCTGCTGGCCCGCGTCCGGATCAGGATCCATACGTTTCACGGTCACGTCTTTCACGGGTATTTCGGCCCAGTCACCACGAGGCTGTTCATCGCCATCGAGCAGGTGCTGGCTTGCTTCACCACGAGGATCGTCGCGATCAGTCAGGGCCAGTTGGCTGATCTATCCGGCCGTTATCGCATTGCCGCCCCCGGCAAATTCAGGATTATTCCCATCGGGCTTGACTTGGACCCGCTGCTTCGGATCTCCGAGGGTCAACCGGATCGCGGAGCTTTGAACCATAACCGGGACGTCGTGATCGGTTTTGTCGGACGACTTGTTCCGATCAAGAACCCGAACCTGGCGCTGCAGGTCTTTGAACGATTGATTGTCGGTCATCCCGGCAGAGATCGGTACCGTCTCTTTGTGGCGGGGGATGGGGAGTTGAGGTCTGGGCTGGAACAATGTGCAAAGCAGGCGGGGATTGATCAGCAAGTCGTCTTTGCCGGGTGGCAGGATGACCTCTCTCGCGTGTATCCGCGATTTGCTCTCGTTCTGTTGACCTCGACCAACGAAGGCACGCCGGTTGCCTTGATCGAAGCCATGGCCGCGGCGCGTCCTTTTGTCGCCGCGCGCGTCGGAGGCGTGGCGGACCTGATGGTCGGAGCTGAACAAGTGGTCTGTGGATCGGGTGGTCGCCCGCTGTTCAGCCTCTTTGCCAACGGGGCACTGGCGTCTCCGGGTGATGTTGAAGGGTTGACCGCTGCGGTGGAACACCTCTTGGCCCATCCCGCGCAGATGGCTGACATGGGGTTGGCGGGCCGACGATTCGTGAGGGATCGTTTTTCGAAGCAGCGCTTGGTGGCCGATACGATGGCGCTGTACCGTGAATGCTTGGAAGAACAGGCCTCTCCTGACGTGCAAGCAGGCCGCAGGCCTTCGCTGGCCGGACGACCATCATCCGGAAGAAAGGTAGGGGCATGAAGTATCTGATCACGGGAGGAGCGGGGTTCATCGGGTCGCATCTGGCGGATGCGTTGCTGAAACACGGCGCGGACGTGGCCATTATCGACGATCTCTCCACGGGCAGCATCATCAACGTTGAGCATTTGAAATCCAACGCCCGCTTCAGCTATGTCCTCGACACCGTGATGAACCGGGCGGTTCTGACGGAACTGGTCGATCGCGCCGATGTCATCGTGCATCTTGCGGCGGCGGTCGGGGTGCGCTTGATCGTGGAGAGTCCCGTCCGGACAATCGAAACGAACATCAAAGGGACTGAAATCGTCCTGGAACTGGCGGGCAGGAAGAAAAAAAAGGTCATGATCGCCTCGACGAGCGAAGTGTACGGCAAGGCCAGCAAGGTCCCGTTCTGCGAAGAGGACGATTTGGTGCTGGGGGCCACCGATAAGGGCCGGTGGAGCTATGCCTGCTCGAAGATGATCGATGAGTTCCTGGCTCTCGCTTACTGGAAGGAACGGCAGGTTCCGACCATCGTGGCCCGTTTATTCAACACGGTCGGTCCCCGGCAGACCGGACGCTACGGCATGGTCGTCCCCCGATTCATCAGCCAAGCCCGGTGCGGCGAACCGATCACGGTGTATGGCGACGGCAGCCAGCGCCGCTGCTTTACGTGGGTCGGTGATGTGGTGAACGCCTTGATCGCGCTGTCCGAGCATCCTGGCGCAGTCGGGGAGATCTTTAACGTGGGGTGCACGGAGGAAGTCAGCATCCTCGAGCTGGCCGAGCGCGCAAAAGGGTTGACCGGGAGTACCTCACCCATTACGTTTGTCCCGTATGCTCAGGCTTATGCCGAAGGGTTCGAGGACATGGTGAGGCGGGTCCCCTCCCTCGACAAAATCCATCGATTGATTGGCTATCGCCCGACCGTGGGGCTCGATGGGATCCTCAAATCGGTGAACGACTACTTCGAGCAGAGGCCAGCCTGACGTGTGGAACACCATCGCCACGGGCGCTTCGTGTTCGCTGTTGCTCTCTCTCACGCTCACCCCGGTTGTCCGCTGGGCATCCAAGCGTTTGGGCTACGTGGCGTATCCGCGACAGGACCGGTGGCACCAGAAGCCTACGTCTCTGTTCGGGGGGGTGGGGATCTTTGTGGCGTTCCTGGTCCCCTTCGCTATGCTGTATGGTTACGACCGAAGTCTGTTGTTCTTGATGGCCGGGGCCACGGTTATGTTCGGGCTCGGGGTCATCGACGATCTCTATCGGGTGCAACCCTACACGAAGCTCGTTGTTCAGATCGTCGCGGCAGGGATTGCAACCTTTGGATCTTTTGTGGCGTCGTCGCAGGGGTTGAGCCTGGCGGTGATTGCGCTAACGATCTTTTGGCTCGTGGCCCTGACTAACGCGTTCAACCTGCTCGACAATATGGACGGCCTCTCGGCCGGGACCGCCTGCATCGCCTCGTTCTTTCTTCTCTTGATCGCCTTCTCAATCGGCAATTATTCCGTCGCTTTCTTGGCGGCGATCCTCTGTGGCGCGACGTTGGGATTTCTCTTCTATAATTTCAATCCGGCCACCATTTTTATGGGGGATTCCGGCAGCATGTTCGTCGGGTTCATGCTCGCCTCCTTGACCGTGAAGAGCAATTGGGAAGGCGCCACGAGTCTCGCGTTGACAGCTCTTACGCCGGTCCTCGTGCTTGCCGTCCCCATCTTTGACACCACGTTCGTGACGCTGGTTCGCTGGATGAACGGACGATCGATTTCGATTGGCGGACGCGACCATACCTCGCATCGCCTCGTGGCCTTCGGGCTATCGGAAAGGAAGGCGGTATTGCTGTTCTATCTGATCAGTGCCGTCTGCGGTGCTATCGCGTTCTTGGGCGTCTGGTACAATGCGTTGCTTCCGGCCCTCCTCGGGACCCTGATGGTCATCGGGATTGTCTACTTTGGCATGTTCCTGAGCGGCATTGTGACCTATGGGACCGAAAGCGAGGTGGGCGGACGTCCCGTTGTCGATCGGGGTGTCGTCTTCGAAGTCTTCCTGATGCACAAGAGAAAGATTTTCGAGGTTGTGCTCTTTGCAGTGCTCACCTGTCTGGCGTATTTGGGGAGCTTCGTCATCCGTTATGACGGAGATATCCCTCCAGACCACTTCCGTGAACTCGCATTGTCTCTTCCTCTGTTGCTACCGTTGAAACTGGTGGTGTTCTCGTACTGCCAGCTCTATCGCGGAGTGTGGCGATACTTCGGGATTCATGATCTCATCGCCATCTTGAAGGCGGTCACCTTGAGTTCCGCCATCGCCATGGCGGCCTTGGCCGCCCTGATGCCGGTGTTTCATGTATTTCCCTTGACAGTGCTGGTCATCGACTGGATGACATTGTTGTTGCTGCTCGGTGGGGCTCGTCTGTTGATCCATGTCATCCGTGAGTATCTGGCGGGTCTTTCCGAGGTGAAGGGGAAACGTGTCGTGATCGTCGGCGCAGGGGACGCGGGAGAATTGGTGCTCCGGGAGATGAGGAACAATGTCCGGCTGGGATGCGCCCCGGTAGCATTTTTCGATGATGACCCCGAGAAACAGGGACGACGGATCCACGGGATCCCGGTCCTGGGAGGACGGGACAAGATTCTGGAGAGCGTGGAGCGTCTGGCCGTCGATCAGATTATCATTGCCATTCCTTCCGTTTCTCCCGAGGCACAGGCCAAGATCATCAACATCTGTCAGTTATCCGGACTGCCGGTCACGTTGATGCCGTCGTTGGCTGACCTGTTTTTCAAAGAGCTGAGCGGGACTTCGTACCGCGTCTCACCTCGGGCGTTCAGAACGCCGATGCTCAAAGTCGGAGAAGAACGGGCCGAGCCATGATGGTGTCAATGCGGTGGGATGTCCGAAGGGTTGGATTCTTATTGATCATGCTGTCGCTTGTTTTGAACGCGGGATGCAGGGCTATGCCAAGTTCCACCGACCGGGGGGAAGGGGCCGGTCCTCATCTGGAGAAAGCCGAGCAGGTCAGGTTCCCAGGCTGGATGAAGGCGGTGGCCTTTTTCCAAGGGGAACGTTCGTTGGTTGTCGGTGGTTGCCAGATGCCATCTTCCACCAACGGGACGGGTTCAAGCGCCGATGCCTGCGACCATGGTCTGGTGCAGGTCTGGAACCTTGGAGCGACTCGGCCGGTGGCCGCGATAGAATTACCTGGCACTGTGACCGCATTGGCCGTGTCGTCCGATGGGAACATGTGGGTGGCGGGTGATGCGGCTGGGCGCCTGATTTCCTCCAAGTCGGCGGGGCGAGTCTCTCTCAAGAGTTATCACCAGAAAGGCGAGATCACCGCGCTCGCCTTCTCGCCAGACGGTAAGTGGGTTGCCTCGGGGAGCCTCGACCGATCGTTTCCGTTGGGCTTCCTGGATATGGAGACGGGCGGGGTGGTTAGGGTCAAGGCGAGATTTGATCCCGTATCTACGCTCGCGTTCTCGCCGGACGGAAAAAATCTGGTTGTCGGAATGATGACGGGGGAAGTGGTTGTTTGGACATTCGGCGAGAACTCGACTCCTCTGCCGGTCCTCAGCAAAAAAACTGATGGCGCGGTAACGGGTGTGGCCTTTTCGCCGGATGGCCAATTGCTTGCCTATGGCCGCCAAGACGGGCACATCGGAATCTTGGACTGGAGTCGGGAGCGTGTGCTGGTGGAATTCCAAGGAGCTTCCGCAGTGAAGACTCTGGCCTTTTCTCCCGATGGTCGTTATTTGGCGTATGGGCAGGAGAATGGCAAGGTGGTGCTCGTTGAATCCAAGGAGATGCGCCAGGTGTGGTCGAAGAGATATCTCCTCTCGATCACCGACCTTGCGTATTCGTCTGATGGGACCCGCATGGCCGTGGCGACGCATCGGATCGTGGACGTGTTTCGATTGGACGCCGCATCTACTGGACACGCTGCACAAGGCGGCTCCTGGGTTTCGGACAAGAATGAAGGGCGCGAGCGGAGTTTGGGACAGCGCGGTGAGAAAAGTCGATGATGCGGCTGTGTGCGGGACTTGGTTGGATGCGGAGGGCGATCACGCCTGGCGCTCCGCATCGGACTGGTCGTCTGTATCACATGTGGCTCCATGGCGGGTCTGGGGAGGGTTATGAGAAGTCGGTGGTCTGACAAGATCGCGAACAAACTGAATGGACTCGATGCCCTCGTCTACACAAGCCGGCTCATAGGGCAGGAAGAGGGTCTTGTCCTTTGGGGAGGAGGCAACTCGTCGGCCAAAGTGCTCCAAAAGGATCATCTCGGGCGTGAGGTTCGGGTCCTATGGATCAAGGGTAGCGGTTCGGATATGAAGACCATCACCGCCTATCAGTTCACCCCGCTTCGGCTGGATGAGCTTCTGCCGCTCATGAAGCAGGATGCCATGACCGACGAGGAGATGGTTGCCTTCCAGTCTCGCTGTGTGATGGATCCAACGGTTCCAAGGCCTTCCATTGAAACGCTACTTCATGCCTTCATTCCGGCCTTGCACGTCTACCACACTCATGCTGACGCTATCTGTTCGCTGACGGATACGCCCGGCAGTGCGGATCTCATCCACCGGGTGTACGGGAAGGGTGTGGCCCTCGTTCCGTATGTCCGTCCCGGGTTTCGCTTGGCCAAGCTCGTCGCGGAGGCCTACCATCGGAATCCCGCTCTCCGGGGGATCATTCTCGATAAGCACGGGCTCGTGACTTGGGCCGATACCCCCAAAGCCGCCTATCAGGAAACGATCAGGATGGTGACTGTAGCGGAGCGGTATGTCCAGCGATACGGGAAGACTCATGTGACGAGTCCAGGGAATCGCGGTTCTCAATCAGACCGCCACAAGCTCGCTGTGAGCATGATGCCCGTTCTGCGCGGGATAATCAGCGAATTCGGGCGGATGGTGATGGTCTATGACGATTCCAAGCCGGTTCTTGAGTTCGTCGGTGATCCTCGGGCAGCACGTCTGTCTCAAATCGGGCCCTTCACTCCTGATCACATGCTTCATACGAAGCCTAAGCCTCTATTCTTGGAACTGCCTAAGACCCAGGCAGCGGCATTGGTCGATCAGGCGGTCCGGACGAGAGTGGAACAGTATCGAAAGGAGTACATCCGGTACTTCAATCGGTACAGGACGGCAGGCGTGACCATGCTCGATCCAAATCCCAGAGTCATTCTGGTTCCCGGCCTCGGCATGGTTACGACCGGAAAGAATCGGCGTGCGGCTCGAATCACCCGTGATATCTATGTGCATACAATGCGCGTGATTCTCAATGCGTCGAGCATCGATGCCTACACGACAATCTCCGCCAAGGAAATGTGCGACTTTGAATACTGGCCCATGGAAAACTTCAAACTGACCCTTCTGCCGAAGGAAAAGCTGCTCTCCAGGAGGATTGCCCTCGTGACGGGGGCGGCTGGCGCATTGGGGCGAGCGATCGCCGCCCGGCTCGTTGAAGAGGGAGCGTCTGTCATTCTGACGGATATCAATCAATCCAAGCTTCAAGCCCTGTCGGACGAACTGAATTCACGGACAGGGGAGGGCAACACCGTCCCGATCCTCATGGATGTGACCAGCGAAGCGAGCGTCGCGCGCGCGTTCGAGCAGGCCGTGTTGGCTTACGGGGGGCTTGATATCCTGGTTTCCAACGCCGGGATTGCCCGGAGCGCCCCGCTCGATGAGTTGTCCCTTGGGGACTGGAGCGATTCCATCGCCGTGAACGCCACGGGCCATTTCCTTGTGTGCCGAGAGGCCATGCACATCTTCAAAAAACAAGGGCTGGGGGGCAACATTGTAGTGGTTGCCACTAAGAACATTTTGGCGCCTGGAAAGCATTTCGGCGCCTATTCGGCGTCAAAGGCGGCGCAGGCTCAGCTGGCACGCGTCCTGGCCATCGAAGGAGCGGAGTTCGGCGTTCGAGTCAATATGGTCAATCCAGATGCGGTCATCGAAGGGTCCGGCATCTGGTCCTCGCAGATCAAGAAACAACGTGCCAGGGCTTATGGCATCCCGATGGCCAGACTCGAAGCGCATTTCGTTGAACGAACCCTGTTGAAAGTAAAAGTGTCGGGCTCGGATGTCGCGGAGGCAGTTCTCTTCCTGGCCTCGGATCGCTCCGCGAAGACCACTGGATCCATGATTCCGGTCGATGGAGGGGTGAAAGAAGCTTTTCCTCGATAGGCGGCTGGCAGGCGGGGGAGGGCTGGGGGGATTGAAACCGTCCTTGCGCCCTCGGCGAAGTCCTGAACCCCCTGCCAGAACCCTCGGGCGGCCTCCTCAGACGTTTCTTCCAGCAGGATGTGCGCGCCGGAGTAAACCGGCGTGAATATCCCGTCTCCCCGGGTTCTCTTTCCTAGGCTTCTTCGAGGAGGATGATTCCCAGGGCTGATGCGTCTGGCCATGTTTCTTGCGCAACCGATGGGGCCCCGCCATTGCCTGCGGGGGGGGCTAATTCCGTTGGAAGAGTTCGCGAAGCTTGACAGTCACGCGGGCATCCTATAGATGAATCCGCAGCGGGACGCAAAGGCGAGAGTGCTCACGTCCCGTTCTCAACCTTCCCTCACCGCCCCGGGGTCTTTTCCGCTTGAGAAGGAAGTCATAACCATGGAACACCGGACACTTTCCACGATTCCTGTTCGGACAGGTCTTGCGCTGTTGATCCTGGTTGCCCTGCTTGCCGGAAGCCTGTCCCCTGTGGCTTGGGCTCAGGAAGGGAAGAAGGGGTTGGCAAAGTCAGGTAGAGGAAAAGCCTCCCAACCCGAGAGCGGAGGAGCGGCGTCTTCCAAGAAAGGAAGTGCATCTGTCGAAGCACCGGATGTGACGTTGTCGAAGGTGATTGATCCGAGCCGATACGTGCTCGGTCCGGGCGACCGCCTCATCGTCACGCTCTGGGGTGAGTACAGTTCCGTGGAAAGCGTCACCGTCTCAGCGGACGGGAAGATCAGCCTGGATACCATCGGGGAGCTCAAGCTTGTCGGCTTGACGCTTGACCAGGCCAGAGCCTTGCTGAAGGCCGCCATGGTGAAATACTATCGGAACGTGGAGGGCGGGATTTCCCTGGCAGCACTCCGGATGTTCAAGGTCTGGGTCCTTGGGGCGGTCAATGCTCCGGGAAACTACTCTGCGACGCGAGACACCCGTGTATCGGAACTGGTCAGCTTGGCAGGAGGCGTGCTGCCGGGAGGAAGCCGTCGGTCTATTCAAGTCAAGAAGGACGGCAGTGTTCGAGCAGTAGCCGATCTCAATGCCTTTCTTCGCCGAGGGAACGAGACAGAAAATCCGTTCTTGCAGGATGGCGACGCGATCTTTGTTCCACCCCTGACGGGTCCGCTCATCAGAGTGTTTGATCTCGCTGCTGGCGCGCCGGGAGAGAACGAGGCAAAGGGAGTCCCTCCCCTTCCTGCGGCCCCTATGGAGTATGAATTGGAAGACCACCAGCGGTTTTCCGATCTTGTCTTTGAGTTAGGCGGACTCAATCCGAGCTGGGATCCGGACAGTGCCTATGTGGCGCGAAGTCTTCCCGGCAAGGAAGGGGTGACAAAGATCAAGATCGACCTCGAACAATTGTTGATCCATCACAATGTCGCCAGCGATGTCGTATTGCAGAACGGAGATCAGGTCTTCTTGGGAGCCCAACTACGCTCGCCGTTTCTCAATGGCAAGGGCGAACTGATCGGCATCGAGAAGCCTTACGACCGGCAGCAGGCAAAGTGAGCCTCGGTAGCGGCTGTCATGTGTCCAGACGGTGCCGGCTGGCCTGGCCTCAGCCTGACAAGGTTCGTGCCTCAGGGGCAGGGTTGCCCTGTTCTGGAGAAGGGCGCTGGAGAGGAACCAGGGTCTGAGAGATGCCCACCGAATGTACCCGCCCTGTATAACATCCCCGCAGGATCCCATTTCCCTTCAGCAGGTTGAGAAGCGGAAACAAGTCGAGCAAGGGCACGTTCTTATGATGCGGGTTTGAAGGGGTAGGCCTCAATCCGTCGCTTTCATCGGCTGTCTTATTCTGGAGATGCATACGAACCACAGGCTGCTCTGCAGAACAGGCCAAGCCGCGGCCGTCGTCAGCACGCGTTGCGGACCATTGCGGATCGGATCGAGCCTTTCGGAAAAAGTGCGCTTCATCTGTTGCCCCGGTCGCTTCTCAAGTCTGCACCAAGTTGCAACAAGCCAGTCAATAACCAGAAATTGCACGCAAGGAGGTGACGGTTGGGGTGGGGGATGAGGGCGTGGGTCATGGTGCTTGCGGCTGCTGTGGGTCTCTGGGCAAATGGTGTGGCCCAGGCCTCGGTGAACCTTCCCCTGCACCATTGGACGTATGAAACGATCGATCGGCTTGTTGCGATGGGGCTTATTGACGATGCCATGGTCGTGACAAAACCTTATAGCCGGAAACAGGCGGCGCGGTATATCGCTCGGGCGCTGGAACGGATGGAAACGCCTTCGGCCCCAGTAGAGGACCAAAGGCCTCTGGCCGAGCCGTTATTGGAACGCTTGATGCGTGAATTCAGAGTTGAACTGGCCGATCTTGGCGTATTACCGGCTTCCTCCGGCACGCAGCGTGGCTTGTTTCGGTACGGCGGGCGCGCGCAGCTCGAAACCGACGCCTTTTCCGTAGGGCATGGCGGGTCCGGCCTAGGCGTGCGGTTTCGGGAAAACCGAGGCGGCGAATACTATGCCAATGGTGAACAGGTTCAATCGGACTTCCGCGGCTGGTTTGAGATTGGTGATCATTTGTCTGTCGTAGCACAGCCAAAGTATATTTCCAATTCGTATGCGTTAGGGCAAGGCGCGACCAATAATGTTCACAATGCATACATGCGGGAGCTGAACGTGAAGCTTAGCGCGGCCAACATCGCGCTCGAGATCGGCCGAGGGGCGCAATGGTGGGGGCCTGGGTATCGCGGGTCTTTGTTGCTGACGGACCAAGCTTTTCCCCTTGATATGATCAAGCTCGGAAGTGAAGAGCCGTTCAGGCTTCCCTGGGTCTTACAAGACCTGGGGCAGTGGAAGATCAATAGTTTTCTCACGCAACTGGAGCGAGACCGGGACTCTCCCCGCGCGAAGGTATTTGGGCTGCGTGTGGGCTACCTGCCAACCAGTTGGCTTGAACTGGGCATTGCTCGATTAACGCAATTCGATGGGCGGGCGTTTCCCAACCAATCCTTTCCCAAGACGGTCCTCAATGCCTATGGCAGCGCGCCCAATTCGCTGGGGGCGAATGATGTCAACGAGCAGGTGATGATCGACTTTAAGGCCAGAATCCCTCATGCAGACTATTTGATTCCGTTTCCATCAGGCATGCAGGTGTATGGTGAGATTGCTTCAGAGGACAAGTGGTCGAAAATTCCACTGTCAACTACCGCTGCCGTGCTCGGAGGGATATATATTCCGCAGCTTTTCCCCGGGGACTCCATGGATCTTCGTTTCGAGTATGCCGATACCGACTGGGGGCGTCGTATGACCGGGGATCGTCATTCGGCCGGCTGGTATAACAATGCCACCTATGTCAGCGGGATGCGCTATCGTGGGCAACCTCTCGGCCATTGGGTGGGAACCGACGGCATCGACTATTTTCTTCGGACAACTCGTCATCTTCGGGCGGATGTCCAGCTGGGTATCAACCTGGATCATTCTTTGCGTGGCAGGGGCAATCCGGTCTCTGAAAAAAAGCAAGAAGCGGGGATGGACGTGACGTGGTGGCTGACCAAGCAATTTCAACTCACCGTAGCCTATACGTACCAACGGATCGAAAACCCAGGACAAATCACCGGCATCAATCCTTTCCAAGAGACGTTCCAATCGGGGCTTGTGTCCAATAACAATTTTTTCTGGACGAACTTCGCATTCGAGTTTTAAGGCCGCTGATGGATCACATCGGGCTCTGCCGGACTTGCCGACACGCCACCGTGGTCGAGACAGCGGCCGGCAGCCAATTCTATCGGTGCCGGCTTTCGGACACACACCCTCAGTTCTTGAAGTACCCGCCCTTGCCGGTTCTTCGTTGTAGCGGCTACGAAAGCAGTGCATCCTAACCATTGTCCTATCACAGCCGGCTGCTTGGTGCAGAAGATTACTCGGGGAAGTCTGTGACTGATCTGACGATCTTAAGCGAACTGCTGCTGATCTTTGCCGTGTCGATCGCGGTGGTGTTCGTATTCCACCAAGTCCGGTTGCCGTCGATCGCAGGCTTCCTTGTCGCCGGAGCGCTGATCGGTCCCTATGGGCTGAATCTGGTGTCCGATCTCCAGCAAGTCAATGTGCTGGCGGAGATCGGGATCGTCTTGCTCTTGTTCACGATCGGGATGGAGTTTTCGGCAGCCCACTTAAGGGCGGCCCGGCGGCTGCTCCTTGTGGGCGGCCCCTTGCAGGTGGCCGGCGCGCTCATCGCGGGCGTACTGGCAGGGACCGTGGCCGGCCTGCCATTGGCTCAGGCCATATTCTGGGGCTGTCTGTTTTCGCTCAGCAGCACGGCGATCGTCCTGAAGGCTCTGGCCGAGCGGGGGGAAAGCGACTCCCTATACGGCCGCGCCACAATCGGCATTCTGATCTTTCAGGATTTGGCGATGGTTCCGATGATGTTGCTCGTCCCGTTGCTGGCGAGCGGATCGCACGTGGATGCAGGGACTGTCCTGCGCGGCGTAGCGCAATCGGCGGTCATGGTGGGCGTCATTGTGGCCGCAGCCTGGTTCCTCGTGCCCAGGCTCTTGAAACAGATCGTCCGCAGCCGTAACCGCGAGCTCTTTCTGCTGACGATCATCGTGCTTTGCCTCGGGATCGCCTGGCTGACCTCTCGGTCGGGCCTGTCGTTGGCGCTTGGCGCCTTCATCGCCGGGCTGATCATCTCCGAGTCCGAGTATAGCCATCAGGCATTGGCCGAAGTCCTGCCGTTTCGCGACAGCTTCAACAGCTTGTTTTTCATCTCGGTCGGGATGCTGATGGATGTCCGCGTGTTATTGGAGTACCCAGGACTAATACTCGCCTTGGTCGCAGCGGTTATACTCGGTAAATTTGTGACCGGAGCCGGACCGGTGCTGACGATGGGCTATCCTCCGCGTGTGGCCCTGCTGACCGGTGTGGCCTTGGCCCAGGTCGGGGAGTTCTCCTTCATCCTGGCCCAGGCTGGGCAGCAGGTGGGCTTGCTGGCCAGGGAGCAGTACGAGGTCTTTTTGGCCGTGTCGGTGCTCACGATGGTCGTGACACCCTTCCTGATCCAACTGGCGCCCAAGATGGCCCGACGCGCGGAGGCTGTCCAACGGCTGCGCCGCTGGTTTCCCGAGCGGACCACCTCGCATCAGGTGCAAGCGGAATCCCGAGGTCCCAGGGTCAAGGACCATGTCGTGATCGTGGGCTACGGACTGAATGGCCGGAACCTGGCCCGCGTGCTCCAGCAGACGGAGGTTCCCTATGTGGTGCTGGATCTGGATGGGGAAACGGTCCGTCGAGAATCCAAGAACGGGGTGCCCATTTATTATGGAGACGGGACCAATCCCAGCGTCCTTCACCATATGCGCATCGAACAGGCACGGGTTCTTGTGTTGGCGATTTCCGACCCCTTTGCGGCGCGGCGGGCGGTTCGGATTGCCAAGGGGCTTAATCAGGCCGTGCACGTGGTGGTGCGGACCCGATATCTCAGAGAATTGGAAGAGCTGCATGCATTGGGGGCCGACGAAGTCGTGCCGGAAGAATTCGAGACCTCCATCGAGATCTTTGCATTGGTCCTCCGGACCTACAAGTTGCCGCAAGAGTTCATCCTGCAAAAGGCCGAGCAGGTCAGACGGGAGGGCTATGCGTTGTTGCGGCGGACGGGCCTGCCGGAGCTAGCGCACCATCTCCGTGGCGGAACCTTGACGGATGCGGAGGTGGAGACGTGCCGCATCGAGCCGGACTCTCCCGCGGCGGGCAAGACGCTGATAGAGGTCTCGATACGGCCGCGGACCGGTGCTTCGGTGATTGCGCTGACGCACAACGGGGTCACAGAATCCAATCCTTCGCAAAAAGTCCGTCTGGAGGCAGGGGATGTTCTGGTCTTGCTGGGCAGCCGGGACCAGATCCGCCGCGCGCTGGGCTTGTTGGTCGACACCAAAGCGGAGTGAGTTGTGGCTGCTTGTGTGGCTGCCTTGACAAGAAAAAGAAGCGCATAGTAAGGTCACGAACGTGTTGCTGTCCCTGTGCAAACGGGGAAACTGCCACAGTCCCTAGCAGAGAGATGGAAGTGAGGTAGCCACATGAGCACAGTCCAACTCGAACCGTCGGCCGCTCTAGCCGGGCTCCGTGAGGCCAGGCCTGACCGGGTGACGATCGTTGTGCTGAGCGGAGATATGGATCGGGTGATGGCGGCGTTCATTATCGCCACCGGCGCTGCGGCCATGGGCATGCAAGTGACGATGTTCTTCACGTTCTGGGGGTTGAATGCCATCCGGCGAAGGGGGACGGCCAGCGGAGCCAGAGACTGGCTGCGGCGGATGTTTGGATGGCTGAACAAGGGCGGGGCGGAGCTGTTACCCCTCTCCCGGTTCCATTTCTTCGGGTTGGGGACCGGCATGATGAAGCGGGTGATGCAGCAGCATCGCATGCCCGACGTTCCGGAACTGCTCCAGACGGCGCAGGACCTGGGGGTGCGGTTCATTGCCTGCACGACGTCCATGGGCTTGATGGGCATTACGAAAGACACGTTGATCGAGGGCATTGATCAGTTGGCCGGCGTGACGACGTATCTCGCCGAGGCCAGGCAGGGGAGCGTGAATCTCTTCATCTGAAGTGCCCGGGCGCTTTGCCCGTCGAAAGCAAGGAGCGGTACATGATCCAAGCCGACGTTAAATTGGACACTCTCGGGTACTTCTGTCCCATGCCGATCATCATGACCTCCAAAAAGATCAAGGAACTGCAACTGGGTCAGGTGCTGGAAGTCGTGTCGGACGATGAAGGGATCAAAAAGGACATGCCGGCCTGGTGCCAAACCACGGGTCATGAAATGGTCGGATTAGAAGAAGACGCCGACCAAGCCAAGCGCATCTATAAAGCGTTTGTCAGGAAAACAAAATAACCGAACAGCAACAGTTCGGCAATAAAGCGGGTTCGACATTTGGAAAAGCCGGAAGATGCGGGCATCTTCCGGCTTTTTTATTGACTGAAATCAACGTTGGCGCGATTTTCAGAAGGCCTATATGTTGTTGGTCATATGGTTGAGCAATCTATATGTTGTAGTTTTTTATTGACAGGTAAGAACTCCTTTGCTATGTAGCCTCTACGATTTCTTTTCTCCGAAGGACCGCTGATCCGGCGTTTGCTGCCACGAGCATGGCAGCCCAGTACCTCAGGCCTAGAGGTAACGGATGTCTGGAAGGGCCGGTTCTCAGATTCTTCCCCCAACGAACGTCAAGCTGTTCCCCGCACACGGACTATTCCCCCAATCGTCGCAACAGACTACTCAATTGGTTTCAACGAGTGGCAAGCAGAGACCGTCAGGAGGGCAACTAGGACATCGAGAGCCGCCATGGGGATCTCACAAAGGAGGGTAGGATGTCAGGGCCATTCAGCCTCAGATATCTGCACCTGTTTGTTGGAGAGAAATCGCCCGGCACGTTCATTCTGTCCCGCAACGGCCGCCTGGCCGATTACGTGGGGGTGAGCATGGAGGATGTGGCCGGGGCGATTCGCCGGGCCGCACAGCAGTCCAGCTACCGATATTTCTGGTTTGCGGTGGCGGCTTCGGCCGGGGAAGCCGCTCAACTGGGGCATACCTGGTATCATCGGTATCGACCCACCGACAATGTCGCGTCTCCTGCGGAGTTTGATGGATCAACGTGGCAGTGCACGACCGACGGTTGTGCCGCCTGCGCCCTGGCACAGCCTCGCCAGTGAGGTCGGTTTTCCGCCAGTAAGTCCGCTCCCCTGCGCATTGCCGTCGCCTTGACTTCGCGGGACGGTGCCCGTACCGTACTCCCTCCGATGCGTCGTGTCCCTTCTGTGTGGATGCTGACGATTCTGCTCACGAAGTCCGCCCTGCCGGGCATAGCTGGTGCGACATGCCGGATGCAGAGTGGACGAGGGGCCGAGGGTTGCGTGATGGATCAACTGGTCGAGTGCGTCCCGAATTTCAGCGAAGGGCGCAATGAGGAAACCCTCCGCGCGCTTGCTGCGGCGGTGACGGCGGTGCCGCATGTGGCGCTGCTCGATCAGCAACGGGATCCGGATCATCACCGGTCCGTGCTGACTTTCGTCGGGGCTCCGGAAGCGGTTGCCGAGGCGGCCGCGGCCCTTGCCCGCGTGGCTGCCGATCGGATCGATCTTCGGCAACATCAGGGAGAGCATCCGCGCGTGGGTGCGATGGATGTGGTGCCGTTTGTCCCGATCCGTGGCGTGACGATGGAAGACTGTGTGGAATTGGCCCGGCGCGTCGGGGAACGGATCGGAACCGAGCTTGGGATCCCGGTATTCCTGTATGAGCGGGCGGCATCCAGGCCGGAGCGGGCGCGATTGGAGCACATCAGGCGGGGCGGGTTGGAGGGGCTTTCCATGCGCATGCGGGAGGCGGCATGGCGGCCGGATTTCGGCCCGCCGACGCTTCATCCTTCGGCAGGGGCCATCATGGTCGGTGCCAGGCCGATCCTGATCGCCTACAACGTCAACCTCGAAACCACGGACCTGGCGGTTGCCAAAACCATTGCCAGGAAGGTGCGTCAGTCCAGCGGGGGACTGCCTTGCGTGAAGGCGATCGGGATCAAACTGGCCAGCCGCCGCCTCGTGCAAGTTTCCATGAACCTCACGAACTATGAAGAGACCCCCCTCCATGTGGCGTTCGAGGCTGTGCGCAGGGAAGCGGCTCAGCATCAGGTCCAAATCGCCGGCAGCGAAGTGATCGGGTTGGTGCCGCAGCAGGCGTTGATTCAAGCGGCGGCGTATTTTCTCAAACTGGAGGGCTTTGACCTCGGCCAGGTCTTGGAGACCAGGATGAAATCGGCCCTGGCGCAGATGCCTCAGGCACGGAGTGGTGCATCAGGGCGTCAGAACGAGGCCGCTCCTTCTCTCCGCTCGTTTTTGGAGGCTCTGTCTGCAAGCAACCCCATGCCGGCGGGGGGAAGCGTCGCAGCGCTGGCCGGAGCCTTGGCTGCTGCTCTAGGAATCATGGCTTGCCGGATTGGCCCGCCCTCAAAATTACCACCGTCCATTGGCTCTGGTGCGACGAATGGGGCGGACGATCTGAGTACCACGGAACAGCGGTTGATCGGGCTACGTCGGAGATTGGAAGAACTGGTCCAAGCCGATGCGGAAGCCTACGGACAGTTCTTGCAAGCCGCTCGGCTACCGAAGACGGATACTGCAAGAAAAGCAGCGATGGCCAAGAGTCTTGACGGAGCGATCACCGTTTCGCTGGAAATTGCTGATCTGGCCTGCGAGGCGGCGGCTCTTCTAGGCTCGTTGCCGGCACGAACCAAGTCCTCGGTCGGAGCTGACCTCAAGGTCGGGCTGATGATGGCCCTAGTGGCTGCCGAGGGAAGCCTGATCAATGCCGAAGAAAATGAAAAAACTGCTACAAATCAACAAGTTATGTCAATGTTCACGAGCAGAATAAACGCTCTAAAAGAGAGGCTTGTAGATCTGCGCAAGCTATGATACATTGCCTGGTCTGTTTGGGGGAGTCGTGACAATCAGGCCCCAATCTCTTGATTGGGAGCAGAACGTTCAAGCTGAGAGTTAGGACAGCGATGGAAATCAAAGTTTTCAACAACAACGTCGAGAAAGCGCTCAAAGTTGCCAAGAAGAAGCTGGCGGGCGAAGGCCTCTTCCGTGAATTGAAGCGGCGGCGGTTTTACGAAAAACCCAGCGTCCGCAAGAAAGCCAAGCTGCGGGAAGCACAACGACGCCGGCAGAAGTGGCTCGCCAAGCACCGGGCGGAGTAAGCGGACTTCGTTTCACCCTTCCCAATTCGTTCTTGCCCGGTTTCCTGAATTCTTAGGCGCTCTTCACCATGCGTGCGACGGAGATCCATGCCGCCATCCGCCTGCTCCGGCGGGAAGTCCGGCAGTGGCAGGAGCCGGTCGTGGGCGTGGTGGCCAGGGAGTCGCGCGACCCCTTCCGAATTCTCATCGCCTGCGTTCTCAGCCTCAGGACCAAAGATCGGACGACGGCGGACGCCTCGCAACGGCTGTTTGCGCTGGCATCCGATCCCGCGACCATGGTGCGACTCCCGCTCCGTCGCATCGAAACGGCCATCTATCCAGTCGGATTCTACCGGACCAAAGCCAAACAGATCCGCGAAATCTGCCGTCGGCTGCTGGATGCCTATGGAGGGCTGGTGCCTGACGAGATCGACGAACTTGTGACGTTGAAGGGAGTGGGACGGAAAACCGCCAACCTAGTCGTCACGGTCGGTTATCAGAAGCCGGGCATTTGCGTGGATATCCACGTGCACCGGATCAGTAACCGCTGGGGCTATATCACAACCAAGACGCCGGAAGAATCCGAACAAGCCTTGCGGCGCAAGCTGCCGCATCAGTATTGGATCACCTATAACGACTTGTTGGTGCCCTTCGGTCAGAACATTTGCCAGCCGGTCTCGCCATGGTGCAGCAAGTGCAAGCTGACAGCCTACTGCGATCGAAAGGGTGTGACGAAAAGCCGTTAAGCGCTGTTTTCAGATGAAGAGCGTCGTTTCGGCTCCCGCCGTGAGCGAGAGAATGGCTGGAAGGCCCATGACTTCGTCCACGTTCTTGGCTACGGCTTCCTGATCCACGCCCATATATTCCAGCCCGGCGCTGCAGGCGATCAAACGGAACTGTCCCACCAACTTGGCTTCCTTGAACATCTCGGAAATCTTCGGGACGTTTTTTTCTCTCAGCAGGCGGGCGACTTCTATTCCCTGATCCCCGTATTCCGGCGGAAAGTCCACCTGATCGATCTGTCCCAACGCCAGCTTCTTGATCGTCCAGAAGAGCAGGACTACCGTGACGTCCTTGCCCATGGCGGCGGCGGTCAGGCCCAGCGTGGCCACCTGATGCAGCTTGTCGTAGGTGGCATTGTGGGCGAAGAGCACGAATTGAGGTTTGTTCGTCACAGGGCTCCCGGTTGCTTGGAGGGTGCAGCCTCAGGATGGCGCGCCAATTATAACGTTCGGTCGGGGACGTGACAAGCAAGGCGAGGAGGCCGTTACTTCCGTTTCTTCACCTGGATCTTCACGCTGTTCACATAGTCCGCGATGGCGCCGTCCACTTCTTCTTTGGTCAAGCTCCGATCGTGGGTCTCGCTCTCGTCCACGAGGTATTTGTCCCCGTCTTTTTCCTGGCGGACCACGACCGTATTCTCAGGCGTGACCTCGACCAGCATGTACCATTCCTTGCTGCCTTTTCTGATGGTGACTTCTTTCCCCAGCCCTTTCTTCGTGACCTCTATCTGGAGACCCTCTTCGCCTCCCGCCGGAGGCTGCGCCGGGTCGGTTGCGCCGGCGGGGGAGAGCCCGGAGGGGCCGAGGCAGAGCAGGATCATCAGGAAGGCAGTCAGCCGGAGAGGCTTGCTTGGGCGATGCGTGCAGCTATTCATGCAAAGCGTCCCAGCGAGAAATTTCACCAGGGATTATAGCCCGTCCGTCGGCTGCGTCAAAGGCCAAAGTAAGGGAAGCCGTCGGCGGTGATCGAGTCGCACGGGCGGTTCCGGTAGTCTTTGCGGCTAGCGCGGCCACGTGCTAGGATGCGGGCGCATGGAGGCACTCCTCAGTAAAGACGTGCTCGTCAGCCTGTTCGCCCTGTCGATCGTGGGTTTCGTCGGCAGTCTGATCGCGATTCCCTTCATCTTGGTTCGGCTGCCCGCCCATTACTTCGATGAGCGCCACCCGCGCCCCTGGATGGAGAACCACCATCCCATCCTACGCATGACCGGTCTCATCATTAAAAATGTGGTCGGCATGGTCTTCCTGTTGGCCGGATTTGCGATGCTGTTCCTGCCGGGACAGGGAATTCTGACTATGCTGATCGGAGTCTCGCTGATGGATTTCCCAGGCAAGCGGCGGCTGGAGCGCAAGCTGATCGGCCGTCCGGCGGTGCTCAAGACGATCAACCTGATGCGGGCCAAGTTCGACCGGCCGCCCTTGACCGTGGCCGAAGACCCGTAAGTGTCATTCACCCTCCTGTCATGGCCATGCCGACCCTCTACCTCATAGACGGCAGCGCCTATATCTACCGCGCCTACTTCGGACTGCCGGCCCTGTCCAACTCCAAGGGCCTGCAGACCAACGCCATCTACGGTTTCACGACCATGCTCATGAAGATCCTGCGTGATCGCCGGCCGGACGGCCTGGCCGTGGTCTTCGACGAGAAAGGTCCGACCCAGCGGCACGAGGAGTTCAAAGAGTACAAGGCCCATCGGCCGGAGATGCAGCAGGGCATGCGGGATCAGATTCCCTACATCCACCGGGTGGTGGAAACGTTCGGGATTCCCGCCGTGCGCGCCGCCGGCTACGAGGCCGACGACCTGATCGGCACCCTCGCGCGCCAGGCCGAGGCGGCGGGCTATGAAGTCGTGATCGTCACCGGCGACAAGGACATGTTCCAGCTCCTGACGCCCGCGACGCGCATCTACGATCCGGTCAAGGACAAGTGGTTCGGCGAGGCCGAATGTCGCGAGCGGTTCGGCGTGGAGCCGGCGCGCGTGGTCGAAGTCATGGGGTTGATGGGGGATACGGCCGACAATATTCCCGGCGTGAAAGGCATCGGCGAAAAGACGGCGATGAAACTGATCGCCCAGTTCGGAACGATCGAGAACCTCCTGGCCCATCTCGACGAGGTGACAGCGGCCAAAACCAAAACGCTCCTCACCGAACAGGCGGAGAACGCCCGCTTGAGCAAGCGGCTGGCCACGATCCAGACGGACTGTCCGGTGGACTTCGACCCGGAACGGTTCAAGGTCGTGCCGCCGCCGCCCGAGCCGTTGGTGGCCTTCTTCCGGGAGATGGAATTCCCCACGTTGCTCAAGGCCATTCAGCCGTCGGCTGCGAACGGCGCGACACCAACGGAGGTGCTGGTCGTCCAAGATGAATCGACGGCCAGGCGATTTGCGGACCGGTCCCAGCACAGCGAAGTGATCGCCTTTCACTGTATCACGGAGGGAAACGGGGTCTCGGCCAATCTACTCGGGCTGGCCATGAGAGACGGAAACGGCCAGACCCTGTTCGCCAGCCGGCTGTTCGGACCCCTGGCCGAGTTGTTCGGGCACCGGACGTTGCTCAAGGCCGCGCACGATCTCAAGCCGGCCTTGCTGGCGCTGCTGCGAGCTGGTGTCGAGGTCCAGCCTCCCTGCTTCGATACGATGATCGCCGCCTATCTGCTGAATCCCAATCGGCGCGGCCACAGCTTGGAAGCGGTGGCGTTGGACCTGCTGGGCACGAGGCTGGAGAGCGGGCAGACGGAACGGCAGCCTGAGCCGCCCAAGGATCTATTCGACCAACCGGATTTGATCGGCGAGGCGGAACAGGCCAAGGCCAGCGCCGCGGCCGCGGCGATACGCCGGCTTGTGCCGGCGTTGCAAGAACGGTTAAGCGAGCAGGGGAGCCTGCGGTTGTTCACCGACGTGGAAATGCCGCTGGTGCCGGTACTGGCCGAAATCGAACGGAACGGGTTCCGTCTGGATGTGGAGGCCTTGGCCTCGCTCAGCAAGGAACTGGAGCGTGAATTGGATCGGATGATGGCTTCCATCGCGGGCCTGGCGGGCGGCGAATTCAACGTCAATTCGCCCAAGCAGCTCGCCACGGTCCTCTTCGAGAAGCTGGGGCTCAAACCCTTGCGGAAGACCAAGACCGGCTACTCCACGGACGAAGACACGCTCACGCAACTGGCCGCGCAGCATGAACTGCCGGCGCAAATCCTGAACTACCGCAGCCTGAGCAAGCTCAAGTCCACCTATGTGGATGCCCTGCCGGAGCTGGTGAATCCGGAAACCGGCCGTCTTCATACGTCGTTGAACCAGACGGTGGCGGCGACGGGGCGCCTGTCCTCCACTGAGCCCAACTTGCAGAACATTCCGGTGAAGGGGGAGTTTGGGCTGCGGATTCGCGAGGCCTTCATCGCCTCGCCGAGCCATACGCTGCTCTGCGCCGATTACAGCCAGATCGAGCCGCGCATCCTGGCGCATTTGTCACAGGACGAACGTTTGCTCAACGTCTTCGAGCGGGGCGAGGACATCCACATGGCGACGGCGGTCGAGATTTTCCGTTTGCCGCCGGCGCAGATCAGCAAGGAGATGCGTCGCGCGGCCAAGAGCGTGGTGTTCGGGATCGTCTACGGCATCAGTCCCTTCGGCCTCGCGGCCAACATCGGCGTCACGCAGCAGGAAGCCAAAAAGTACATTGAGACCTACTTCGAGCGCTACGCGGGGGTCAAGGCGCTCATGGATCGAACCATCGCGGAAGCCAAGGCAAAGGGCTATACGACCACGATCCTGGGCCGCCGCCGGCCGATCCCGGAATTGCAGAGCGCCGATCCGGTCCAGCGAGGCTTCGGCGAGCGGATGGCGGTCAACAGCCCCATCCAGGGCTCGGCGGCGGACTTGATCAAGCTGGCGATGATCGCAGTCAGCCGCAAGCTCAAGGCCGAGCTGCCCAAGACCAGGATGATCCTGCAGGTCCACGACGAGTTGATCTTCGAGACGCCGGAGAAAGAGTTGGAGAAAGCCAAGCACCTGGTGCAGTCGGAAATGGTCGCCGCCGGTCCGCGCCTGGGCCTCTCCGTGCCGCTGAAGGTGGATTTGGGGGTGGGAAATAATTGGAGAGCGGCGCATCCGTAAGGATCGGGGAGAGCTTCGATGGGGCTCATCTTTGAATGGGACGAGAAGAAGGCGCGACGCAACCTCAGTAAGCACGCAGTATCTTTTGAGGAAGCAAGCACCGTGTTCGGTGATGTATTGTCATTGACGGTTCCGGACCTGATCCATTCGACGGAGGAGGACCGATTTGTTATCATTGGGCGGTCGGATCGTGGACGGTTACTGGTCGTTGTTCACACGGAACGAACCGAATGCCTTCGCATTATCAGCGCCAGAACGGCGACGCTACGTGAACGGAGGAGCTATGAAGAAGGACATGCTTGACGAATACGATTTCAGTAAAGGAATACGCGGCAAGTATGCCAAGCGTTATGCACAGGGCAGCAACGTGGTTGTGCTGGCGCCGGATGTAGCGAAAAGATTTTCTGATTCTGCCTCTGTCAACCGAGCATTGAGGACGCTGATGAAAACTGTTCGGCGGACCAAGAAAGTATCGGCCTGAGTTGTGATGTCACCGCGGTTGACCGTCAAGAAACAAGCGCTCAATTTGACCGAACATTTGCCTGAAAAGACCACCTGGGATGACATCCTGCACGCGGTTTATATCAGAAAGAAGATCGGACAGGGACTTGAAGCTGCTGATGTGGGGAAGGTCACATCCCACGATGAAATCAAAAGGCGGTTTCTCCGAGGATCTGTCTAGGTCAGCCTATCCCTATCTTCTCCGAGCTCGCGAACTTTCAAATCAACAAGAAGCTGGGTGCAGCAGAGCCAATCGCTCCCGTGTCTCTCGGCGCGACCCTTTCGGGCTTTGCCGAGCGGAAGCCTTCGGAAATTCCCTTGCGGACTGGTCAGTTTCCGCTTTCCTTCTCGGCAAAGCCTCGGTGGGTGCCCCGCTCCTCCGCAAAGATCGTTCTGGCCCTGCCGAAGCCAGCGAGTCCGTATGTGAAAGATATGGAGGCATTGCATGGGAGTGCTTACCCCTGACACTGCCGATGATCTGATCAGCAGGGTTAGTGAAAACATTAGATCAAGCGTCGAATCAGGGGAAACCTCATTTTCTAGCGAAGCCACGTTCAGATTTTTGTTTGCCTGGAAATTGGGTCTCGAATTGAAATTTACGGAAACTTACAGGTTTGATTTTGAGTGGAACGCATACTCCGAATTGGACAGTGAGGACACCTTCCTGGATTTACTTGTGTACACTGATCCGAGCTTCAGATTGCCTTGGAATTTAAGCTGCCTAAATCCTCTGGCTCTTATAGAACAAACTCGACACAAACACGCGCAAAAATCTGTCGTGATATATCCCGTTTAAGTTACTTTGTGCAGAAAGGACATAATTCAGTCCGTCTAGCCTACTTTCTTTGTGCAACTGACGAAAGTTCCTACCTTACCGAGGGGCGTAAGAGCACAAATGTTCAATACAAAACGTATCAGCAATGCATGTATGCCCCTGGTTTCGTTGTGCCTAAAGGTGAGCCTCCGAATGGGATCGCGCGAGAGTTGCCATTTCCCAAGCACGAGGTGCGATTCGAATGGCTAGGGGTTAAAAGCAAGAAAGCTTCTGGTGACTATTTAGGTCCCGTGGGACGGTTCGCATGGTTGAAACCTATCAGGATCAGTGCATGAGGATTACCAAAAGAATCCAATTCTATAGGGTGATTGATGGACGGTATAGGTCTCGAAAGATTTTCTTGGTATTGAAGAGCAAACAACTCATCTGAATATAAGCGGCGTGGCCGTGGAGATCATCGCGTTGGTTGGGCAGGTAGGACGACGAAAAAGAGGTAGGCTTCGTTTCTCCCTCAGTCCCACTCACTCCGCCAGCATCGTATACACCGCCTGCATCTCTTTGATGGTGGGGCGGGAGAGTTTGCCGCGGGCTTGGGCAATGACCTGCTTGGATTCCGCCCGCGTCTCTCCTCCGTACACGGCGATGAAGAACTGGCTGTAGGGCCGGCCGTTGACCTGATAGAGGACGGCGCCCATGTCCGGACATTGATGTCCGGCGAAGACCTTGCGGTCCGGAAAGAGCTTTTGTAGCTGCGCTCGCTGCTTCTCGATCTTCGTGGAAAACTCGCCCCCGTCGCACTCGTCGCCGCCAGGCTCGAACTTCGGAAAGGTCTTGAGGATCACAGCCTGGAAGGGGCGGGTCTTGTAGTCTTTATTCGGTTCGAGCTTGTCGGGGAGCTGAAACGCCAACTCATAGGGCGCGAAGGTTTTCGCGGCGCTCGTGCAGGGCTTGGCCGGATCGGGGCAGACCGCCACTTGCTCCTGGGCCTGGGCCATCGCGCCTAAGAACGTCGGGAATGCCAGAACGATGGAGAGCAGGCGGAGCCGCATGGTGCCTTCCGTCAATGGGCCGGATACAGAGCTTGCACGATCTCTGTCGTATTGAACAGCAGATTCGTCAGGCGTGTATAGGCCGCATGGCCGTAGAGGTGCTCGCGCGGGTTGGTCGAGCCGGTCGCATCCTTGTAATCCACCAACAGGCACCGTCCGTCGTTGGCGCAGCGGATGCTCTTGCAGGCCATTCCACTCAGCGTTCAAACCCCTCATAGAATTGGGAGGTCTCCCGGTCGGACGAACCGGTGAGCACTTCAGTCAGGGGGAGGGGATGCCGATACAAGACGTATGGAGTCGACGGCTTCTCATTCTCAGATTGTGGATCTCTTGGAAGCCACTCCGCTCTTTGCCGACCTGAGCCGGGCGGAGATCGTTCACGTGGCTTCCGTGTGCCGTCTCGTCGAAGGGCCGGCTGGGGAACGGCTGCTCTGGGAAGGGGAACCGGTCCACAAGCTGTATGTTCTCCAATGCGGGGATGCGTCGGTGCTCAAAGCCGATGACGCCGGTCAGCAGGTCGTGATTTCCTCTGTCGGCAAGGGCGCCGTGGTCGGGGAGATGTCGTTGCTCGACAATTCCAGCGCATCGGCAACCGTGGTCACCCAAACGCCGTTTCGTGCGCTGGAGCTGGATCGGGCTGCCTTTCTGCAAGTGATGGAAACCTACCCTGCGTTAGGCTTCAAGGTGTGGCGCAAGTTCGCCCGGATCACCAGTCTGCGTTTACGGATGGCGTCGGGCCTGTTGACCGAATACATGGCCCCTCCGTGCCAGGACCTCGGCCTCTCCGCTCAAGTCACGGATTCGCCGGTGCTCGGTGCAACAGCCACACGCTCTCCGTTGTCTTGAACCACATCGCATAGGTCCGCATATATAGGCCGTGTGGCCTGAGGCCCGGCCCCACCGGGCGGTCGAACCGGTCGTCCCTTCTTTAGAATCCCACCGACAGGCCGATGGTGCCTGTGAGCGCCGACCGATCAGCCGGGCCGTAGAACTCCGTCCCGATCCCTCCGTCCAGCACGATGCGGGGCGTCAGTTGGTGGCGCAAGCCGATTTCGACCCCCGTGTTGTTGCGCTGGCCGACGAGGTCCGACTGTCTGGTGTAGACATCCACGATCAGGGTGTCCTGAAACCGGTCCGGGTACCCGAGGGGGTAGCTCACGGCTGCCACGGCCCGATAGGCTCCGCTTCGTTCCTGCCCTTGCGGCGTCCCGACGAAGGTATAGCCGGCGTTGAGGTGGACTCGCGCCCGCCCATAGGAGCGGGTGAGGATGCCGGTCACTTCGGTGCCCACCCCCTTCGAATCCAGACCCGTCGGCAGCTCCGCCCCTATGCGCATGGCGAAGGCGGGGAGGTCGAGCGTTTCCTGATTGAAGTTGTACAGCACCCCCAGGTGCAGGTTTCCCGACTTGTTCGGGCCCACAAGCGTATGCGGGTCCGTATAGACGTCGCCCTGGATTTCGATCTGCGTGTTGGCGAAGGCGCCGTAGATAATCTGGGGTTGGTACGTCACGCGCGTCTTGCCTTCCCGCCGGTCGTTGACGCGCACGCCGCTTTCAAGGCCGATCTCGCCCTCGGCAACGGCGTAGGCGTCTTCCATCTGGATCGGGCGATTCGGGTCCAGATTGTCATGATCCAGGGCCCAGGCCGATCCTTCCAGGAGGGCAAAGACGATCAGCATTTGGAGGGTGGTCCGCTTCATGGCCCCATTCCTCATCGGTGCTGGTGTGCGGGCGGGCCGGCCGGCGCCTCTCGCTGGATTGCAGGCAGGACCATGGGATTCGTCGCGTCGGCGCTTGCGAGGTAATAGGTGTCTAGGACCCGGTAGATTTCCTTCCGCTTCGCCTCCCAGGTCGGCAACAAGTCGCTGGCCAAAATGTCGCTGATCGTGTCGTGCAGCATGTGCAGGTTGTCGAAGATGTTGGCGATGGCTTGGTACTGCTCGGCAAAGCGCGGGCTGTACTCGGCGGTCAGGGGCATGAACGTCCAGTCGAGCGGCGGCTTTTCCAGATACCCGTGGTAGGTGGTCAGGATCGGTCGCACGACCTGCTGCTTGGCGGGTAAATCTGGCGCCGCACTCAACGGATCGTAGACCGCCACCTGCAGGTAGTGGTAGGCCCAGATCGTGGCGTTGAAGCGGGGGAACTTGTTCCGGAACGAGGCGGCATAGGGCAGGCTGTCGAGACGCCTGTGGTTCAGCCGCTTCGCGGTGATCGCGTAGCGGCTGTCCTGATAGTAGGCCAGGACTTTGCGGACGTCCCGGTCCTTGTCTGTCGCGGACAGGTCCGAGAGGTAGATGTCATAGGTAGACCGGTGCAAGGCATGGGCTTCGTCGAAGGTGTTTTGCGCGCGCCAGGCGAGTTTCATGTATGTCGGCGCGATCGCTTCCTCGTTGGGCGGGAGCGAAGGCCTGGAGGCGATGAACCGGAGCGTCTCCTGTCTCGCCCGCTCCTCGATCGCCGGCACGTCCTTGGCCCCGGTCAAGAGCAGGGTCTCGTACAGGTTGGAATGGCCGAAGTCGATCCCGTTGAAGTCGGCGTCGAGTTCCTGGAGATTCTCCCGGAGCGAAAAGTTCCAGAGAGCGCGGTAATAGAAGCGCTTGTCCCGCTGTTCCAACTGGGTGCAGGCCGTCGCGGCCAGGGCTAGCGTCAGCCCCGCCGCGATGCCCATGAGGGATAGGAGAACTTTTCTCGACATGGCGAACAGGCTCCTCGATCCGGCTCAGTGATGTTGGTGATGGGCATGGACCACCGCATGGCCCAGGCCCCGTTCGATGAGCCAGCGATTGACGGGCACGGCCGCCACGAATGCGACCGCCAGCGAAGCCACCAGGCTTGCCCAAAAGAGCGGGTCGGTCAGGCCCGCGTCCATCGCGCCGGGAATCACCAGCATGGTGACATTGTCCGCCACCTCCATCGTGGCCACCGATACGGTATCGGCGGCAAAGGCCAGGGCCGCCGCCGTGGCGAACGTCATCCCGCTTTTCATTAATGGGACCAGCGTGAAGGCGTAACCGAAGCCGAAGGCCAGGAGCACGGCCAGGGCGATCGAGGCGCCGTTGCCCCAGTCCAATGCCGTGGCGATGACCAAACCCAGAACTTCCCCGATCCCGCAGCCGATCAGGCAGTGGGCGGTGGCGGTGATGGCCTGTCGCGTGAGCGACTGGCTCTCCTGCCGGTCGTGGTCATGGTGGTGATGGTGATGATGTTCGGCGTGCATAGCGGTCTCCATAGCTTCCTCCTCGCGTGAATGGTTCTCCTCGGCGCCATGTGCCTGGCATTCCTGTAGACGGAGGAGGGGGGCTATTATTACAGCATACCTCCTGCCGGGTGGTGGCGATAGGAAACGCCGCCGATCGTGGTCGCTCAGTGCGTGAGAGTGCGAGGTTATTCGCAGGCGCAGTTCAGACAGCCGTGCTTGCTGCAGATGCCGCAGGACTCTTCCAGCCCGGCGCGGAGTGCCTGGCGCGCGCGGTGGAGGCGTACTGTGAGATTGTTGGGGGTGAGTTGAAGCTCCCGCGCCACCGTTTGCGGAGCTTCGCCCTCCAGATCGATACGCCGGATGAGTTCGGCGTAGTTCGGCCGGATCGTTGGCAGCAGTTTGTAGAGGCAGGCACAGACGGTCGGTTGCACGTCATCGGGCGGAGTCGCTTTGTCCTCGCCGGAAGCCGTGAGCTTGTGGAGGAACGCATCGTGTTTTCTGACGTCGGATGCCTGCGCCCGGTAGTAATCGGCGACGGCATGCCGCAGGATGCGGTAGAACCAGGGCACGACGCTTTCGTTCCGATGGAGGGCATGATGATGTTCGATGGCGCGCAGGAAGCTCTGCTGGAGGAGGTCTTCCGCTTGGGCCTCGTCGTCCATCCGGCGGCGCAAAAAAGCGCGGAAGGTCGGCTCGTGCTCGACGAGCGGCTGCAGGATCTCATCGAGGAGGCCGGCTGGCGTCGTCGTCGGGGAGGTAGGTTTGCGAGCGGCGCCTGCTGGCTCTTTCTTGACCGCCATGGCTGTCCCGAGAACAGAGGCTTGCTTTAGGATGAAGCGACCGGAGATCAGGCGTACAGCGCTTGCACGATCTCCGTCGTATTGAACAACAGATTCGCCAGACGCGTATAGGCCGCGTGGCCGTAGATATGGTCGTGCGGGTTGGTCGAGCCGGTCGCGTCCTTGTAATCCACCAGCAGACACCGCCCGTCGTTCGCGCAGCGGACGCTCTTGCGGGCACATTCCAGCCAGCGCTCGAAGCCGTCGTAGGGCTCGACGATCTCCCAGATGGCCTTGATGGCGGCTTTTGCTTCAGCCGTCGCCGGCAGGGCGTCGGTCACCGCCGTGGCCAGTTGCTGGACATAGTCCCCGCCCCAGGCGATCGGCATCTCCATCGTGACCTGCGGCAGTTCCATCTTGGCCAGCCAGCGTTTGCCGTCGGTCCGCATCGGGCGGTGGTTGACGAGGTGTAGCAGCTTGCCGATCCCGGTTGGGTCCCAGCCGTACCGGATGGGCATGCCGAACGTCACCACATCCAGCAAGGCACCGTTCAGCACATGGCCCGCTTTCAACAGGCTTTCGATTCGACCGATTTGCTCCGTCAACTCCGTCGCCTGTGTCTGCTTGGCATAGTCGGTGAGAATCTGAAACAGCCGGTCCCGTCCCGAGGACTCGCCGGAAGCCAACAGGTTCGATGCCAGCGCCAGCACCAGCCCTGCCTGCCCATGCGCCTGGACCAGCAGGCGATCTCCCTGGCCAAGCTTCAGCTCACGTGAGAAGGCTTGGAGTTGGTTGAGCAGGCGACAGGCAGCCAGGGCCCTGCCCAGATGGTGCTGTTCCGACGACCAAAGCCAGCGCCGGCAATCAATTGGACGCGATGCGTTGCGGTTCACGGCCTTGCTGAAAGCTTCGACGTAGGCATGCGTGAAATTGCAGGCATCGCCTGCCTGTTCGTCGAGCCATGATTTGGTCTTGTCGTCGTTGTTGAAAGGCGGGGTTGGGCCTTCTGGCGGCTTGGACAGGCCGTTGCTCTCCTCCCGCATGAGGGCCAGCAGGGCATCCAGACCGGCGATGCCGCGCGAATAGCCGCGCTTGAGTCCGCCTACTTCGTCCAGCCGCTGCATGCCGAACAGGTCGGTGCCCAGGTAGGTTCCGTGCAGGAACAGGCAGGCGCGGACTCCGGCCCCGGCCATCTGCGCGCCAAGCCGGGCCATCTCATCCTGCCAGGCGAGCGAGTCCGGCGGGGCGCCGGTCGTGACCTCGCGAAAGGCGATGCGGTCGCCAGGATCGGACCGTGAATAGACCGAATGTTGGAAATTGTTGCCCGCCGGCATAGAGGCATTCCCTCGGATGGTCACAGCGCAAGCCTTTCATACCTGAAAATGGAGCTGGGGCGCAATCCGGTGCCGACGCCTAAGCAGATCGCTTGATTTCAGTCCCCTGCTTCTTTAGCATGGCCCAGCTGTCTCCTGTGCAAGTATCTCAACTCTTTCGAAGTAAGGACGTCATCATGGGTAAACGAGTGTGGGTTCTGGCTGGGGCATTCCTGCTGCTCTGCGCATCTGCCGGCGTGATGAGTTCGCCGGCTCAGGCTGAAGACCGGCCGCCACTGTCCCCTGCCTTGAAGCCGTACACAAAAGTGGAGGGGGTCTCGGGCACGCTCACGAGCGTCGGATCCGGGTCGTTACACAAGTTAATGGCCCTGTGGGCGGAAGGCTTTCGGCGTTATTACCCAGGCGCTCAGATTCAGGTGGAGAATAAGGGGGCCAGCGCCAGCACGATCGCTCTTCTGGATGGGACGGCGCACATTACCCCCATGTCGCGCATGATGGAGGAAAGCGAGTTGGCTCAGTTCCAGGCGAAACTGGGCTATCGACCGACTGCTTATGCGGTTGCGGTGGATGCCCTGGTGTTGTATGTCCACAAGGAGAACCCCATCCAGGGCTTAACGATGGAGCAGGTCGAGGAAATCTTTGCCAAGTCGCCCCGCTATCGCACCACTTCCATTAGTAAGTGGGACGAGCTCGATCTGGTTGACCGCTGGGCGGGTGCGCCCATTAATCTGTATGGCTTGCCGTCTACCACCGCAACCCATGAATTTCTCAGAACACACATTTTGCACGATGGAGAGTTCAAACCTGGCGTCAATGAAGAGCCTAGCTCTCAGTCCGTGGTACAAAAAGTCTCGGCGGATCCGTATGCACTGGGTTATGGCGGCAGTGAGTCTGTGGCTCCCGGCGTACGTGTGGTGCCCCTGGCTGAGTCTGAATTCTCGCCTTATGTGGAGCCGACGGCCCAGAACATTGCGAATCGGCGTTATCCGTTGAGACGGTATCTCTATATCTACATCAACCAGACTCCTCGAAAAATACTCAAAGGTGCGAAGCCGCTCCCTCCCGTCATGCGGGAGTTTCTCCGGTATGCGTTTAGCCAAGAAGGGCAGGCCGAGGTTACGAAGAGCGGCTATTCTCCGGTCGAGGACTGGATTGTCGAGAAGGCCCTTGCGAAGATCAAATAGCTGAATCCTCCGGCAGTCATTCAAGAGCATTGACAGGACGCGATTCAAACGCCGCCGGCCTCCATATTTCAGGAACGGAACCACTGCGCAAGTCCGCGCCACTCCGGCTGTTTAGGGTGAGTGCCGGTCGTGGCCCCCTTCGCTTGCCTTCCCAGAAATCAGCATGTTAAGGTACTTCGCTCTGGTCGTGAAAATTGGCTTGGGGCGGAGGCTCTATTGGGAGAGGTTATGGCAGGTTACGGTTGGCGGAAGATCGTTCGAATTATCGTGGGTTGTGCGGCCCTGCTCATCGCGGGCTCGCCCGTCCCGCTTCGCGCCGAACAGGCCTCGCCCGCGATACCGGGTGCCCCGACGGAGCATGTGATCCTCTTCGTGCTCGAGGGGGTGGATCAGCCGGCCTTGAAGGCCGGGCCCATGCCGGTCCTCACTCGTCTGGTCAAAGAGGGTTCGGCGACCTGGGCGGCGACTTCGGTCAAGCCGGCGCTGCGGCTGCCGGCCATGGCCTCCCTGGTGACCGGCATGCCGGTGGAAAAACACGGGATCACCTGGAATGCCTTTGACTTCATTCGCGGCTATCCTCGCCCGCCGACGGTGTTCGATTATCTGGATTTGAGCGGCGGCAGGGATAGCGCGATCTTCTTCATGGACGAGTCGCTCTATCAGCTGGCCAAGCCGGAGCCCTATACGGACTATCAGATGTGCGGGCCGCTCAAGCCCGAGTGCAGCACGGCGACGGTCGTCGGCTATATCAATCAATACTTCCGCAAGGCCACCAGCGGGCATGGCTACGGCCATGCGATCCTGTCCTTGCCCCATTTCCTGGTCGTGCACCTGCCGGAGGCGGGGCGGGTTGGGCTGGCGCAGGGGCGGAACTCCAAGGCGTACAAGGATGCGCTGCGGTCAGTGGATGGGGCCATGGGCTCGATCCTGAGCATGTATAAGGACCTGGGGTTGCTGAACCGTACCGCCGTTTTCGTGACCACGGTCAATGGCGACGAGACAGGCAAGGCGAACGGTGCGAGCAAAGAGGCGGGGACAGGGCTCCCGCAGATTCCCTGGATCGCCTGGGGCGCCGGCATCAAGGCCGGCTATGCCATCAAGGCGCCCGTGTCCATTATTGACACGGGCGCGACGGTGTTGCGGACGCTCGGGCTGGAGACCTATACGGAATGGGAGAGCCGGGCGGTCGAGGAGATTTTCATCGCGCCCAAGGTGGCCGCTGCGGAGGATGGGGCCCGGTCCGGTCGGCCGGGAAACATGGGGAATTAGGGAGGCGATGAGGCGTCATTCTGCCGGCAAGGTGAGCAAGGGGAGATGGTCTCGCCGGTTGGCCGTCCTGGCCATGGGCTTGTGTCTGCTCACGCAAACGTTGTCTGCTTCCGCCGCGCCGCCGGCCCCCTATTCGAAGGAATTCCCCATCACGATCGATGCCTCCGCGTTGACACCGCCGACTTGGTGGCAGGTCCCGGGGAAAACGCCGATGATCATGACGCTGGACCCCGAGAGCACCGAGGCGCTGCGGACGACCGTGCCGCACGAACTCAAGCTCAAACCCGGCTCCTATCGGTTCGGGACGTTCACGTTCGACTTTCCCTTCGTGGTTACGCTCGAAGGGGTCTTGGAATTCGCTCCGTCGCTGGATCAGTGCGTGAGCGGGCGGGGGACCCAGGTGTTGACGATCAAGTGCAGCCGCACACAGCCCTACGGGGGGCAGCGCGAATACTGATGTCGAGGGGAGTACCGGACCGTCCGTATTGAGGGACTTATGGCTCAGGCAGTCGAAGATTTGCTGGAAGCGCTCGAAGACGTTGATGATGCCACGCGTGAGGAGGCGGCCAAGGCGCTGGCCGAGCTGGCCGACCCGAACACGCTGGAAGCCTTGATTCGCGCCCGCGAGGACGAATTCTGGTCCGTGCGGGCCTATGTCTGTCAGGGGCTGGGGAAGATCGGCGGATCCAGGGCGGTGGAGTCCCTCGTCGGCCTGTTCAACGATCCCATCATGGAAGTGCGGGGCGCGGCGGTGACTGCCATGGCGCACATGGGGCCGGCGGTCGTCGAGCGGCTGGTCAAGTGTCTGAAGGACGAACGATGGCGGGTGAAAGAGCATGCCGCCAAGGTGTGCGGTGAGATCAAAGATGCGCGGGCGGTGGACGCCTTGATGCTGGTCTGTCGGGATCGGGACGGGGCCGTGAAAAGCGCCGCCGCCGAAGCGCTGGGGAAGATCGGCGACGCAAAAGCGATCCCCGCGCTGATCAAGCTCTTCCAAGATTCGTCGAAGACGGTGCGGGAGACGGCGGGGACGGCGCTGGTGGCGATCGGCGCGCCGTCGGTGGAACCGTTGCTGCAGTCGCTCAAGAACAAGGATTACGTCGTGCGTTGTCATGCGGCCCGTGCGTTGGGGGGGATGACCACCGACTACCAGATCGGCCGCACCTGGGTGACGGACGTCCGCGTGGTGGATGCGCTGATCGCGGCGCTGAAGGATTCGGACCGGGCGGTGCGCGAGGACGCGACGATTGCCCTGGGGCAGATCGGCGATGTGCGGGCGATCGATGCGTTGATCGAGGCGATGAAGGACGGGGCCGTCAAGCGGCACGCCATCATGTCGCTGGGGATGATCGGGGACGCCAGGGCCCTGCCGGTGGTGTTGGATGCGATGCGCGGGAAGGGCATCCG